>JABZLU010000057.1:0-5895 GCA_015256605.1 Solobacterium sp. | reverse complement strand
CTTATTAGTTATCGGTATCGTTGGATGCATATTTGGAATTTGGGCTGGAGACTATAAGGTTCCAGAACTTCTAGGTTCATTCATCGTTTGGCATAAGTAATCAATAACGAAAGGGACACCTTATCGGTTGTCCCTTTTGTTCTAAATATAGATTATTGTTTATCTTGGTTCTTTAATTCTTGTTCATATTTATCGTAATACATTTTTTGTACGTCATCACTCAGTGGGAGTTTCTCCTCTGGATTACGTTTTTTGGTATGGATAACATATCCAACGATGACTGCGATAAATATGAATAAGGCGATTACTGTTGCGGAAATAGACATAGGTAAGTGATAACTCCTTCTGCGTCTATTATAACAGTGTTTTTCATGATATTCTTGAAATACGGAGGTTGTTTATGGGGAATCGTTTATTGGTATTTGGTGTTCTGTTAATCATTGGGATTGTCCTATATGTTGCATGGATGTTCTTTGCACAAAGACAGGTGATGTATATGTCATTACTACTATATCGTCAAGGTGATGCGGACCGTTATCTAGAAGAATTAAATTCGTTATCCAGTCGTTTATTCTTTAATAAGAAATTACGTATACTAATGGCAATTGACGCAAATCTTATCAAGGGTGATAAAGAACAACTTAATAAATTATTCGAAAGAGCAGCAGCTTATAGATTGAGTTCTTCTGATCGTGTACTAGTATTGCAGAAGGAGTTGTTATTCCGTATCGCACAAGAAGAAGACGAGAAGGCAACAGAATCTTATGCGGCAATTCATAAAGCATATGATAAGTTAACGGATAAGCAGAAAGAGAAGTATTCTGAAATCCTAAGAGAAGTTGAGTACCCGTATACAATCCATGTCATGCATGATGGTAAGTATGCATCTGAATTAATGGAACGTGGTGATACAATTACGGATGTTGTACCTGCTGGGGTATGTTATTTAAGAGCTGCACAATCGTATTGTTTAAAGGATGATAAAGATCGTACAGAACGTGCTTTAAATCACGCGGCTAAAAAGTTGAAGGATACAACATATTATCCGGAAATTCAAAAAATGATACAAACGCGTAATTTCAATGATGTCTTAAAATACAAGATTTAATGCATGGTATGAACATGCAGGATTCAATAGAGAAGAAGCACAGAAATATCTGTCGCTCTTCTCTTTTATTATAGGGAAACGAAGTTTCCTATAAAAACCATACGCTATGCGTATGAGAAGGGAAAAGCTTAAGCGATGAAAAAAGCCTCCGTATATAATTGAATAAGGCTGACAACCGAAATTCAAAATATAAGGAGGAGATATCAATGGCAACAAAGCCAAATGACGATTCAAGTTTATCACATACGAGATGGAACTGTAAGTATCATATTGTGTTCATACCAAAGTACAGAAGAAAGGCAATTTACGGAAAATTAAGAGCAGATATAGGAGGAATATTGAGACAGTTATGTGCATATAAAGATGTAGAAATTATAGAAGCACATGCGATGAGGGATCATATACATATGTTGGTAAAGATACCACCGAAGATAGCTGTATCAAGTTTCATGGGATACTTGAAAGGCAAATCATCGTTGATGATATTTGAGAAACATGCAAATTTAAAATATAAATATGGCAATCGAAACTTTTGGGCGAAAGGTTACTATGTAAGTACGGTAGGACTGAATACGAAGGTAGTAGAAGAATATATCCGAAATCAAGAAAAAGAAGATATGATACAGGATAATCTAAGTAAAAAAGAATACGTAGACCCTTTTAAAGGGTAGGCCATAGTGTGCAAACACGGTTGTCAGTCTTTTACACAAGACCCTTAAGGGTCGAAGTGTGGTAAAGGCCCTTATAGGGTAGCCTAAAAACCGCACGTTATACGTGCGGATTGTTATTTCTTTAAAATATAGTGTAAAATAATCAAGTGATTTTTAGGAGGTAGCGATGGTAAAACAATTAATGAAAAGTATTCGAGAGTTTAAATTAGCAACTATACTGACACCTACATTTGTTGTAGGTGAAGTAATCATCGAGGCGTTGATTCCGTTTTTAATCTCATTATTAATTAATGATATTAAAGCAGGTTGTGATTTATCAGTCATTTTAGGATATGCATGGAAATTAGTTGTTTTATCACTCCTTTCACTATTATGTGGATATTTAGCAGGTATCTATTGTGCAGAGGCTAGTACAGGTTTTGCGAAAAATCTACGCTATGATATCTTCTCTAATATCCAGAAATTTTCATTTTCAAATATCGATAAATTCTCATCGGCGTCATTAGTCACACGTTTGACTACGGATATTCAAAATGTGCAGATGGCATTTATGATGATTATTCGTACTGCTGTACGTGCACCACTTAATTTAATTTTCTCCTTTACGATGGCGTATATTATGGGTGGATCAATGGCAGTCATCTTCTTAATCATTATTCCGTTCTTAGGAATTGGGTTATATTTAATTGTAAGAACAGTTATGCCAGTCTTTAAAAAGGGATTCCCACTCTTTGATAAAATTACACGCATCGTAGAAGAAAATGTAAAGGGTATTCGTGTCGTGAAATCCTTTGTTCGTGAAGACTATGAAATTAATAAATTTGATGAGACATCAAATGATATTCGCAAAATGTTTACACGTGCAGAGCAGATTATCGCTTTGAATAATCCGTTAATGCAGATAAGTATTTATGCGGTTATGTTATTTGTATTGATGTTTGGTTCTGAAATGATTATCAAGACAAATGGGACAAGTTTAGACGTAGGACAGCTATCTACTTTGATGACTTATGGTTTCCAAATCATGGTTTCCTTAATGATGTTATCGATGGTGTTTGTAATGATTACATTCTCTGAAGAGTCATGCAAGCGTATCGTTGAAGTATTAAATGAGAAGAGTTCTATCACATCAAAAGAAAATGCAATTACAGAAATAAAGGATGGTTCTATTGACTTCGACCATGTACGTTTCAAATATTCACCTACAGCAGAAAGACCAGTTCTTGAAAATATTGATGTCCATATTAAATCTGGTGAAACTATTGGTATTATTGGTGGAACAGGTTCTGCAAAGTCTTCCTTTGTACAGATGATTCCACGTTTATATGACGTTACTGAAGGTACAGTACGTGTTGGTAAAGAAGATGTTAGAGATTATGATCTTGTGACATTACGTGATTCTGTTGCGATGGTATTACAGAAGAATGTGTTATTCTCTGGTACGATTGCGGATAATATCCGTTGGGGTAATAAGGACGCAACATTAGAAGAAGTGAAACATGTATGTCATTTGGCTTGTGCAGATGAGTTTATCGAGCAGATGCCAGATGGTTATGACACTTGGATTGAGCAGGGTGGAACAAACGTTTCGGGTGGTCAGAAACAAAGACTCTGTATCGCTAGAGCACTCTTGAAACAACCAAAGATTTTGATTATGGATGACTCGACATCTGCTGTAGATACAAAGACAGACGCAATCATCCGCAAGGCAATGAAAGAATATATTCCGGAAACAACAAAGATTATCATTGCCCAAAGAACTTCTTCTGTTGAAGATACGGATCGTATCATAGTATTGGATGGCGGTAAGATTGATGCGATTGGCACAAGTGAAGAATTACTAAAGACAAATCAAATCTATCGTGAAGTATATCTATCTCAGAATAAACAAGGTACTGAGGAAATCGTGGAAGAAGGAGGTGTTCGTTAATATGAATCAGAAACAAACGAATCGTAAAAAATCCTTCAAGAGATTGATCAAGATGGTACTATCCTACTATCCAGTTCTGTTTCCACTGATTGTAGTATTAATTATTACCAATGCAATTTTGGGCGCTTTGCCATCTATTTTCCAACAGAATGTTGTCGCTGTATTACAGCAGGCTTGGGAACAAGGCTGGACATGGGAAGTCACAAAGCCATTTATTGTAAAACTCGTTACAATGTTGGCAATCATTTACGCAGTTGCGTTAATCATCGGAATTGTATATAACCAGTTAATGGCATTCTTTACGCAGGGTGTGTTACACAAGATACGTAAAGAGGTATTTACACATATGCAGAAACTGCCAATTCGTTATTTTGATACACATCCACATGGTGATATTATGTCTCACTATACAAATGATATCGATGCAATGCGTCAGATGATTTCTCAAAGTTTCCCACAGTTATTGATTTCGATCGTAACAATCATCACAATTATCGCTATCATGTTCTATTACAGTATTCCAATGGCAGTGGTTATCTTAATTGGCGCTGCAGTATCCATTGAAATCACACGTAAGCTAGGTGGTCTTTCTGCAAAATACTTTATCTTACAACAAAAGGCAACTGGTAAGACAGAGGGTGTTATCGAAGAGATGGTGAATGGACAAAAGGTCATCAAAGTATTTAATCACCAGGATGAAGCTGAGGAAATTTTCAATCAAGCAAATAACGAGCTTTATGAAGCATCTAATACGGCGAACCGTTATTCTAATATCTTGATGCCTGTCTTAAACAACGTAAACTATTTAATTTATGCATTCGTTGCGGTAGCTGGTGGTATCTTTATTCAAGAAAAGTTCCCGAACTTCTCAGTTTCAGGGTTACCATTTTCAATTGCGGTTATTGTGCCGTTCTTAGGAATGTCACGTCAATTTGCTGGTATGATTCAGCAGATTTCTCCACAGATTAACTCAATCGTAATGGGACTTGCCGGTGCAGAACGTGTCTTTGAATTACTTGATCAGGAACCTGAAGTAGATGATGGAATTGTAACACTTGTCAATGCGACGGAAAAAGAGGGTGAACTCAAAGAAACAAACGAACAGACTGAGCTTTGGGCTTGGAAGTATCCACATGAAGACGGTACAGTTACTTATACAAAGGTAGCTGGTGATGTTCGCTTTGCGAGTGTAGACTTTGCGTATAATCCAGATAAGATGATCTTGCATGATGTGACATTATTTGGTAAACCTGGTCAAAAGATCGCCTTTGTAGGTGCGACTGGTGCTGGTAAGACAACAATCACAAATCTGATTAACCGTTTCTATGACATCGCAGATGGAAAGATTCGTTATGATGGTATCAACATCAATAAGATTAAGAAGTCTTCTTTACGTAAGTCTTTAGGAATTGTTTTGCAGGATACAGTACTATTTACAGGTACTGTTATGGATAACATTCGTTATGGACGCTTAACAGCGACAGATGAGGAATGTATCGCAGCAGCGAAACTTGCGGGTGCAGATGGCTTTATTCAACATCTACCACAAGGCTATCAAACAATGTTGAATGGTGATGGTTCTAATCTTTCACAAGGTCAGTGTCAGTTATTAGCAATTGCTAGAGCAGCTGTCGCAGACCCACCAGTTATGATCATGGATGAGGCTACCTCTTCTATTGATACACGTACAGAGCAAATTGTACAAACTGGTATGGACCGCTTGATGAATGGGCGTACTGTATTTGTTATTGCGCACCGTTTATCTACCGTTAAGAATTCAAATGTAATTATTGTATTAGACCATGGTCGAATTATAGAACGTGGTACCCATGAAGAATTACTTGCTCAAAAGGGTCAATACTACCAGTTATATACAGGAGCGTTTGAATTAGAATAGATATAAAAAAGTTTATGCGCGTGCATAAACTTTTTTAGTAGAACTTTAGTTTTCTCTTTTTTGCTTCTCCAACTAAATCAATATCTTGTACGTAGTTTAGGTTAAGGCCTTCGACTACAGACAATGCACGATTTAGGTTTTGTTCAGTTAAGAATTGTTTTGGATCATGTACATCCAAACCAATGATAACTGGACATTTTTTCTTTGCGAAAATTTCAAAGAAAGCTCTAGTTGGATAGGCATAGCGCTCTCCGTCAAGATATTCTTTCTTACCAATGCGTACACCAGT
>JABZLU010000056.1:0-5946 GCA_015256605.1 Solobacterium sp. | reverse complement strand
TTGGTCCACAAATGATCGAACGTTCGCTAAGTGGAGATGTTCCAATCTATGCATTCTTACTAAAGATTCTCTTTACTGCAATAACATTATCTGCAGGATACAAAGGTGGTGAAATCATTCCTTCTTTGATTATTGGGGCAACTCTTGGTAGCGCATTTGGTACAATATTTGGATTACCTGCAGGTCTATGGGCAGAGGTTGGTATGGTTGCGGTATTCTGTGGAGTTACGAACTGTCCAATCACTTCATTATTAATTGGATTTGAATTATTTAACTTCCAAGCAAGCTCATTTTTATTGATTGCGGTCGCAATTAGTTATATCGTTTCTGGTTATTCTGGTTTATATAAAGCACAGATGATTATCTTCTCTAAGACGAGTCGCACTCGCATTGAACGCAATACAAACTAAAAGCATTTCAGTATAAAAATGACTGAAAAATAGTAAAATAGAAGCATAGAGGTGAAAACTATGAAGAAAATTACTTATTTCCATCTAAATTCTTGTCCTTATTGCAAGAATGCAAACAAAGCAATCGAAGAATTAAGAGCAGAGAATCCAGAATATAACAATATTGAAATTGATATGATTGAGGAAAATGAACATCCAGAAATCATTGAAAAGTATGATTATCACGCAGTTCCATGTATGTGGATTGGCGATCAGAAAATCTATGAAGCGCATTTATTCGAGAAGTATGACGAATGCAAGGAACAAGTGCGTAAAGTATTTGAGGCTGCTAAATAGTTTTTCTATGAGGAATCTATCAAAGATTCCTTTTTTAAGTAGGAGGTTAAATGTTATTACTAGATAAAACATTGTTAAAGATGACGAAAGGTCTTTGGGGTTGGATTCTTTCACTTGTTGTAATACGTGTTTGTTCACTTGTGATGATAACTAGCTTTGCGACACATATTTCCTATTTCTTGGGAAATATGATGAATCCAACATTTACGCATGATGAAATAAAGAATGTGGTAATTCAGATTCTTATCGTATCTGTACTGATTTTTGTATTTCAATTCATACAGGGAGAATTAGAATATCGCGCTCAAGCAGCAGCGCGTTCATCAATACGTCAGAAATTATTTACAAAAACAATGTCATTAGATGCAGGGTACATTGAAAAGATAGGTCCTAATTCCGCAATTACTTCAGCAGTTGATGGCGTAGAACAAATGCAAGTTTATTACAGTGTCTATTTACCAAGTTTGATATTCAGCGTGATTGCGCCAATTTACTTGTTTACTAAAATTTATCCTAGTTCTTTCTTGATTGCATGCATACTATTAGTAGTATCCTTTGTCTTACTTCCATTACATAATGTATTCCGTTATCGTATTGAAAAGTTGAGAAAGTCATATTGGGTTTCGCTAGAAGATATGACAGGTTATTACCTAGATAGTATTCGGGGTCTTTCCACATTGAAGTTGTTTGACCAATCGGATAAACATGCGGAAGTCTTAGGGGAAAAAGCAGAGTATCTCAATCAACAAATCAATGAATTTATGAAGGTAAATTTCACATCATTTTTAGTGACGGAAGGAATCATCTATATCACATTATTTGTATGTGTACTAATCGCAGTTAGAAACTTATCAAATCAAACAATGGAACTTAGCACTGTGTTAATGATTTTGTTGTTAGGATATAGCTACTTTGGATCAATTCGCCAACTAATGTCCGCAACGCATGATGCTCTTACAGCTGTTTCTGCCGCAAGTCGTGCAGAAGAAATTCTTGCGGTAAAGACAACAGAGATCAAGCAAGAAAAACAACTGATACCATACCAAGATGGTATTGTACTAAAAGATGTATCTTTCTCTTATGAAGGTAGAAAAGAAGTATTACATCATGTAAATATCACGATTGAAAAATCAAAGACAACTGCACTCGTTGGATTATCAGGTTGTGGAAAGAGCACGGTTGCGTCAATGTTAATGAAGTTTATCTATCCTGCAAGTGGTGCTATATATCTAAATGGAAAAGATTATGCATGCATGAATCGTGAAGAGATTGGTAAACAAATTGTAATGGTACCGCAAACGGTAAATTTATTTAGCGATACGATTCGAAATAACCTCTTACTAGCTAATCCATCCGCAACAGATGAAGAGCTTTGGAAAGTATTAGAGGAAGTAAGCCTGGATAAGCATATTCGAAGAATGAAAGATGGCTTAGATACGATGGTGAGTGAATCCGGTTCTAATCTATCTGGTGGACAAAAGCAGATGATGGGTATCGCTAGAGCTCTATTAATAGATGCGGAATATATCATCTTTGATGAAGCCACTTCCGCAGTTGATCCAGAAAGTGAAACGATTATTTGGCAGTGCATTGAAAAGTTATCAAAGAAACGTACTCTCATTATTATTTCACATCGTTTATCTGCGATTCGTAACGCCGATCAAATTATCGTACTTCAATCAGGTGTTGTAGAAGAGGTAGGTAATCATGAACAACTTATGAAGAATCATGGGCTGTATCGTACACTTGTGGAAGAACAGAATGAACTGGAGGTACAAGGATGAAAAAATATGCATATTCAATTCCAGTTCTAGCATCAAGATTAATCAAGAAGGCTAGGCCAATCGCAAAATATCTAACGATATCGACATTAGCTAGTATCGTTGGTAATCTTTCGCATATGGGCGTAATGGGATTTGGCGCACTTTGGATTATGAAAGTTGCAGGTATTGTAACAACTGGTAGTGCGTGGTTTTATGCATGCATGATGTTATTATGTGGCCTTTTAATCGCATTATGTCGATATCTAGAAGGTGTGTTTTCGCATCTAGGTGCGTATGGTATTCTTGCTAAGATGCGTGTTGATTTGTTTACGTCTATCAGTCGATTGGCATCTGCATATTTGATTGACCAAAAAATAGGTGATGTAATTAATATTGCGGTAGGTGATATTGAAACGTTAGAATACTTCTTTGCGCATACGATTGGTCCAATGTTTACAGTAATTATATTACCAGTAACAACTGTTGTTATCGCATTACAATTTAATCCTTTATATGCGTATGTATTGATTCCTGTATACTTAATTATCAGTATTATCATTCCTCTTGTTGGACTTTATCTTGGAAGAGGAATTGGAAAAGAATACCGCAAAGATTTAGGAAAGCTTAAGGCAGTCATTCTTGAAAATATATACGCAATCAAGGATATACAAATCTATCATGCAAGTGAAGCAAAGATTGCACAGGTCATGCAGTATAATGACCAAGTTAATAAAGACATGCATGCAATGACAATGCATAAACAAGCGTTATCTTCTGCACCAAACTTCTTTGTCTATCTCGGTAGAGTGATGATATTGGTTGTAGCTGCGTATTTACTTTCTAATGGAATAGGTGATCCGGTTGGTACGATTGTCATTTCATTTATCGCAACTGCATCTTTCTCTTCGACGTTCTCACTGACATTTGTGGTAATTCACTTACTTGAGGCATTTGCGGCGGCTGAACGAATCTTCTTGATAGAAGATGCTAATCCACTTACTACAGATCCTAAGGAATCTGTTCGGATTGACCATGTTGATTGCATTGATTTTGAAGATGTTTCATTTACATATCCGAAAACAAATCGTGAGATATTAAAGCATTTCAATTTATCAATACAGAATCCGGAACATATCGGTATCGTTGGTGAAAGTGGTTCTGGTAAATCTACAATTTTGAGATTGTTGTTAAGATACTATCCAATACAAACTGGGAAGATACACATCAACAAAATTTCTCTCGATCAATTTTCATTTGAGGAACTGCATCGTCATATCGCAGTACTAGAACAAGATACATATCTTTTTAACGATACAATTGCTGGAAATATAGCTATAGCTAAACCAGAAGCTACGATAGATGAGATTCGTCTAGCCGCAAAAAGAGCGGGTATTGATGCCTTTATCATGAGCTTAGCAGATGGATATAATACGCATATGGGTCAAATGAGTTCACGTGTTTCAGGTGGTGAACGTCAAAGGATTGGTTTAGCACGTATTATGTTAAAACAACCAGATGTGATTATTTTGGATGAACCTACAAGTGCACTCGATGTACTGCATGAAAAAGAACTTCTCTACACATTAGAGAAGGAATTTAAAGATAAGATGATTCTGACGATTTCACATCGATTATCTACATTGACATATTGTAATCGTATCATTCAAGTAAAAGATGGAAGTGGTAATGTAAAAGGTTGATTGCATGACAATCAACCTTTTATAAAGTTCTGTAGATGTAGAATGATTCTACCGAATATATTCTTTTCTTGTGGAAGTGTAATACTGATTGTTTTTGTATAGATGGTTTTATTATCAGCAGTGAATGTAATTGTAGCTTGAATATTCTGGTCATAAAGTTCTGCTGAGAACTTCTTTGGAAGATCAACTTCATATGTACATTCTACATCCGCTGGTAAATCAAGCATAATATCTTTATCCATCTTCACATCAATATTTGCTGTATGCATGAATGATTTATATTCAATCGTACTAACAACATCATTTTTTTTCAGAATTGTTTTCTTATGCCAAGAAGCTAAGCTAGTTAAAGCAGTCTGTGCATCGCTAAGGTTGGAGTATTGTTCAACATTGGTGCTTGCCCCAGCTGTTACCGTAATGATATTCATATCATTGACAGTTGCCCAATATGCAATACATCTGCCAGCTTGCAGTGTATATCCGGTTTTACCACCAGAAAGATTTGTTAGGTTATAGCCGTATGTATCTGCATATGCCCAAATTGTGCTGGCGAGTGGAATGCCAAATGGATAATAGGTTGTAGCTTGCGTTGTGTGTTCCTTTGTAGAGAAGATTTCTTTAAACGTTGGATTTTGTAATGCATAACGTAATAACTTTGAAACATCTTCAACTGTTGAATATTGTCCATCACGGTCAAGTCCATGGGCACTCTTGAAGACGGTATGATCCATCCCTAATTGGGCAGCTTTATCATTCATCATTTGATAGAACTTTTCAAAACTACCACCGATTTGTATTGCAAGGGCGTTTGCGGCATCGGCCGCAGATGGTATCGCTGCAGCGTAACATAGGTCTAGTACTGTGGCTGTATCACCAGTAACATATCCTGCAACACTTGCTTGTTCCTCATACAGTCCATCAATCATTTCATCGGTAATCGTTACAGTTTGATTCAGTGAAGAACTATTTTCAATTGCTAGAAGTACTGTCATCATCTTTGTAAGTGATGCGATACTGATTTGTTCATCCTGTTTTTTTGCGGATAATACTTGACCTGTATCTGCATCTAAAAAGATGTAGTTTGTACTATATAGGTTTTTGCCTAAATCAAAAGCGTCATCTGTTGCGGTAACTGGTAATAGTGTTGTTAGCGCAATCACGAATGTACAGGTGATTGCGAATAATATTGTTCGTAATTTCTTCATGAGTCTATTATATATTAGAGTATGGAAAGTTTCCCATTAAGTTTTTAAGTATGATATAACCTATATAGAAAAGAAGAGGTCTAATATGGAGAAAATCGCTAGCTTTACAGTGAATCATCTGGTCTTAGAACCAGGAATATATGTATCTCGTCAAGATCATTTCAATGATGTGACAATTACGACGTTTGATTTAAGAATGACAACACCAAATAAAGAACCAGTGATGAATACCGCAGAAATGCATACAATTGAACATTTAGGTGCTACATATTTACGCAATCATTTGATGTGGAAAGATCGCATTGTTTATTTTGGCCCGATGGGTTGTCGTACAGGATTCTATTTACTTTGTGAAGGAGATTTGACTTCTAGGGATATTGTTCCATTAGTGAAGGGACTCTTTGAATTTATACGTGATTTTGAGGGGGCTATCCCAGGTGCAGAAGCACGTGATTGTGGTAATTATTTAGATCAAAATCTACCGATGGCAAAATATCTTGCAGGTCGTTACTTAGAAAATACAGTAAAGGAG
>JABZLU010000055.1:0-6030 GCA_015256605.1 Solobacterium sp. | reverse complement strand
TGTTAAGTCTAATGCCGCATGAATCTTATCATTCTTAGCTGCAGCTGCAGTAACAAATGGTTGTGGTAACATTGCGATAGCGTTTGGATCTTGTGCTAAAGCCTGAACACATTCTGCGTGTTCACTCTTCCATTCAATCGTAACATCCGTTCCTACTTGAAGACCATTTTTTTCTAAGATGTAATTAAGTACATACTCTGGAGTAGCACCCTTACCACTTGCATAAATTGTCTTGCCCTTTAGGTCAGCTACAGAGTGGATAGAATCACCCGTTTCACAGATATATAGAACACCCAATGTATTGATAGCCAATACCTGTAAATTCTTTTCCATCTTGTTATACAGTACAGACGCAAGATTTGCAGGAACTGCCGCAATATCAACATCTCCCTTTACAATCTTTGGTGTAACTTCATCTACTGCAGATAAGATTTCAAACTTATAATTGTTTGAAGTAATCTTACCTTCATCATTTTCCTTCATCATTTGAACCATACCCATTGATGTTGGTCCCTTTAAAGCTGCTACGTTTACATCAACTGGTTCAACTGTCTTTGGTGTTTCAGTTGGTGCGGATGATTCTTTCTTTGTTATTGGTGCGCATCCTGCTAAAAGTGCTACAGATAATACAGTCGCCAATAGTTTCTTTGCGATATTTTTCATATTCTCTCCCTATGTCTATCAATCACACTACCTGTGTAATCACTCTTATGTAAGTAGAATCATTCATTATGATTCCATCTACCATTTCTAAATTGTAACGCGAATATTTTAAACAGACCACTAAAGTGTTCACGCCATATTTATCACAATTAGAGACATGCAGATAGATTACATAAGTTAGTCTATTCTAACGAGCAAATTATATCATAGTCATATTTGAATACAACCAAAGCGATTATCACTATCCCTTCATCCGCCAAAGAAAATACCGATGCATATCAGATATACAACGGTATTTGTTTTTGATTCTTTTAGGAAGCTCTTGTACCGTTTGGTAATGGATGTTCTGGGAATAATAATGTATCCGCAATTCCATCATCATAACCAAGTGTTACTAGCATACCATGTGATTCAATTCCCATGATTTTTCTTGGCTCAAGATTTACCAAGAATAATGCCTGTTTTCCCTCAACAGATTTGTAATCTTCACGTACTTCGCGAAGACTACATATGATAGTACGAGGTTCTTCCTCGCCAAGATCAACTGTTAACTTCGTTAGTTTTGTGGATTTTTCTACATCTTCTACCTTTAAGATTGTGCCTGCACGAAAATCTAATTGTCCAAATACATCAAAGGACACTTCCTTTTTTACTTCTGCTGCCATGTTCTCTCCTTTTTCTTTATTTTGGGTACCGTAACACCAATCATCATTCCTATTAACATGCCTAGTCCTATTCCTAAGGCAACTGAACCAATCAGATACATCCCACATAAAATTCCAATTACAGCGCCAATCAAACAACCTACAAGCATGTATGTCTTTTCTACATCAATGCGATTACCCATTGGATCATGTTTATGCCTTGCATAATAGATCAGCCACGACACAACAAGAACGATAAGTATAACAGAAAGACTATGAATTACTATACTCATTACTCACCATCTTCTGACTGTAAGACTTTTACAATTTCTCCAACGAAGAAACGATGGAAATCTTTGTTCGGATAACAATCCTCTACAATTGCAGGAACACTGAATCCTTCTTCTTTCAAGTCACCTGTATATAACTTCTTACACACAAAGACATACTTAGACTCTTTGATATAAGTAGTATGATCTATAAATCCTGGTGTTAGATTTGCCTCTTTAAATTTATCGCAATCACGACCTGATTTTGAACCGAATATCGCTAAAGCCCTTTTTCGTGATTGTGGTAAAAGGTTTACTGTAAAGTATTCTTCCTTCTCCATAAATCCAAGTGTATAGCGAGAAGGTCGAACATATACAAGTATCGTAGGAAGATTGTGTTTTCCATCATATCCCCATATTGAACCAAAATGTCCCCAAGAAACAGTCATACCATTGTAACCAATATCCTGATTACCAGCACATACAATCATCCATTCATTTGCGAGCATATTCGTAGGATGAAATACTAGGTCTGCATAATTTATTTCCTTCATATCACACCTTCTTTCTAATTTCATTATAAAATAGAATTCGTCTTTATTTTATGAGTGTTTCATGAAAGATACCATAATGATACAGTGCATTCACAATACCACCTTCATCAATATCATCTGTTACATAGTCAGCCATAGCTTTCACATTGTCATTTCCATTACCCATCGCAACCGCGATGCCTGCAATCTCTAGCATCTTTACATCATTATCCCCATCACCAAAAGCCATGATTTGAGAGAGGTCTAAATTGTAGTATTGTAGGATTTCCTGAATACCAATATCCTTTCCACCTTCTTTGACGATTATATCCCTTGCACGCTTATGCCAAGAAGTCGCCTTACAATGAGGCATATAATCTAATACGGTGCTAATTTCTATATCATCTAGACCATATGGAATTACTTGTAGAATTTCTTCTTGTAGTACATTTGAGATATCTTTAGTGTTTGATACATCGGAACTAATATCACGCTGCACTTCTACCACCAAATCATTTGCGTAGTTCATATACATTTCATCCTGTGCAATGAAAGTGCATGGAAATGGATTTTCGTCCAATATTTTCAATAGTCCTCTTATATCCTCTTGTGGAATTGGCTTTGTACTAATGACTTCATGATGATTAAAACAATACATTCCATTTAAACAGAGGTATGCATCAAACTCTAAGCTTTCCGGTAATAGCTTCTTTAGTTCAATCGGATGTCTACCAGTAGCTACAAATGTTAATATCCCCTGCTTGCGCAAACGTGCAATCGCATGAATTGTAGAAACAGGTACTGCATGTTTACGATGTGAAATCAGTGTACCATCCACATCGAAGAAAATAGCTTTGATATCATATTGTGTCATAGGAATTCTCCCTTGTTTATCTTATCTTACCACAACAAAAGAGCCCTACGGCTCTCTTGTTTATTTAGTATTCACTGATGCATAGTATCCTGCTAGCCGTCCAGATGTTAACGCATATCCCTGCGCAACACCACCATATGTCACATATGCTTTCTTAGACGCAAATAATACACCCATGGAGTCATTACCAACCGCATACACATTTGAAATAGGTTCGTGTTCCTTTGTTAATACGTTGAAGTTTTCATCTACATCCAATCCACCTGTTGTGGAGTAGATATACGCTGCTCCTTTGATGGCATAGAACTTTCCATTTGTTTTGCCATGTACATCAGAAATTGATAGTTTAAAGCCCAATTTATCTCCTAATTCGGAAATCAATTCAGCTGTAATTACATCATCATACTTTTCACCGATTGCTAGAATATTTTCAATATTTGGAATCGGTGTATTCACTTCATAACTACCACCCTGTGATAAAAATGTTGGCTTATGGAAGGAAGACATACCACTGGTCTTCATTTTTGTGATCTCTTCTGCATTATAGATGGTATAAAATTCTTTCCCCGCTAACCATGCATTAAACGATAAATTATTTCCAGCTTTTTCATTAAATAAATTCCCTGAAGAATCCACCATGACTGCATTCGTATCTAAAAGTAATGAGGTAAGAATTGCTTTGTCATCTGCACTCACATCATCACTGCGGATAATATTGGCAATCTGTGCAATATGTGTCTCAACCCCAGCATCAGGATTCATAACTACTCCACCAGAAGCTTCTGCCATTTGAATCCCTGCACCATTGCACTGTGTCATACCATAGGTATGCCATACACTTCCTGTATATTTCTGACACATCTCTTCATTTCCAAGAAAACCACCAGTCGCTAATATCACAGATTTTCCATAGATTTCATAAGTTGTACCATCATAGGAAACTGCTTTTACACCAACAACATTTCCATCGTTATCTTTTAATAACTCTTTCGCGGTCAACTCTGTCATATATTCATTTTTAGAATTTAGAGCAGTTGCTTGATTCATAGAGTTTATAAATGCAGTATCTTTATCCGTTCCTGACTTATCCGTGTAGGTTGTCCATAACGGCCATAATTTTGGATGGTAGAAAGCAAACATCTTTTCACCAAAATGAAAATCATAATTCGTCTCTAACCAATCAAATGTCTTACCTGATTCTTGAATAATTTTGCGAATGATTTCTTCTTTGGCATCGCCATCCGTATAGGAAAGCCAATCTTCTATCATATCTTCTTCATTTACAAAAGGATTACCATCATTCAGTGCAACTTGTGTTCGTGGATTGACTGCCATAGCGCCAGCTGACATCGCACCATTACCACCAATCTTAGCAGCAGAATCCATGCCAAATACAGCCGCTCCATTACTAGCAGCACTTAAATATGAGGAAATACCTGAAGAACCTAAACCAACCACAATTACATCATAGCCATCTTTTTTAACAACATCTGTCGACTTTGGACTCTCCATCTTCCATTCATCCGCATTACCACCATTCTCATTAATGATATTCTGAATGATATATTTTGCGGAGATGCTAGATATTGTCGCACCAGTTATATCATCAATATTAATCGATTGACTATTGATGATACGCGGAAATAATCGTTCCTCAATTCCTCTATAGATACTTGCAGTACTGCCTGAATTGATTGTTTTAATCGATACAATTTTATTATCTTGAAATGTAACGCTGAGATTCATCTCACCATCTACCGCATAAGCTTCTGCTTTACCCTCATATGTACCATCAGCTACCTTTGCAGTCTTTATCCCCGGTTTGATAGTGGGTCTTAAATAAGCAGCACATCCACTTAAAAGAACAGATGAGGCAGCCACCACATTCAATATTCTATGATTCATATATCCTCCGAGTAAGACAAATGTCTCGCTCCTACATCAAAAATACAACTCTTGTAATTACTATATTATCAATTTGAATATTAAACATGCAAGTATGTTTTCATAATAATTGTATAAAATATGTAGAATGTAAAAAACATGCATTTAATTATGCATGTCTTCGTTATCTTCTCGTGATGAATGTAATTGTGCAATGATCATATCATGATATATAAATTTAACTGTACATAGAACGGAATCCTTAAAACTCTGATAAATATACCCTGCAGAATGCGTTCCTTTCGCAACACTATTAACAGAGTTCGCAACATGACCAATTGGAATTTCATTCTTATCTTCTACTAGGATAGCTTCCATATCATATGCATTCTCTGGTTCTTTCTTTAAATGTAGTACTTCACCTATTTTTATCATTCCCATCTCAATATATTCTTTAATATTGGTAATAGTTATAAAATCATTTTCTTTCATATGTTCGCTCCTTTTGCTGTTGATTCTAGTATAGATAAACATAGGTACAAAAAAACTGCCTGATAAAAAAACTCCATATCATTGCGGATATGGAGTAAACATTATTTCATTCCGTATTGCCCTTTACCGGTTGCGTATCCATCTTTAAAGGTAATATCAAAATTAGCACCAAAGCTTCCATTTGCGTTATGCCAAGAGACGATATTCGAATAGGAACCGTAGAACAGCGATTCTGACTCACTATCTGGTTGACCAAACTGTGCAATAGCTTGATCATAAGAGAACGATCCGTCTGTAACAATTGCATTAAATTCATCTAATGTAACTTTTTCATTATGGTTTACCAAACTAAAACCCGAATAGCCTTTTCCTGTTGCTAGATTATTTGTAAAGGAAACTGTAAAACTAGCAATTCCCTTTAGGGATGAATCATGCCATGTCACAAACATTGACTGTGTATCTCCATAGCTATTCGTGCTTACTGAATCTGGTTCCCCTAAGATTGCCTTAACATCTTCAAAAGATGTTCCACCCTCACCGCCATACATTGGATCTCCTAATACAATTTGTTGATACTTTGTGCGAGCTTCAGATACCTTTTCTTCTTTTGAATCATTTTTTGGTGTTTCTTCTTTTGTTTCTTGTTCTGGTTTTGGAGTTGTTGTAGATGT
>JABZLU010000054.1:0-6031 GCA_015256605.1 Solobacterium sp. | reverse complement strand
AGTGGTAAGAAATCAGATACTATCTGTACAGATGCTGGTTACTATGATCCAGACGCTACTGCCGCAAAGGACAATAAATAAACTTGAAAGAATCTATAGCAATATAGGTTCTTTTTTGAATACAGAAAAGACATCTACTAATAGATGTCCTCTATATACTACTCAGCTTTTAAATCTCTTGCCATTAGATCTCTCATTGCATCTAATGGAGCTTTTCCTTCATATAGTACTGCATATACTTCATTTGTGATTGGCATAGAAATGTTACGTTTCTTCGCCTCATCATAAACAACTTTACATGCAAATACACCTTCTACAGTCTTCTTATTTTCTTCCCAGAACTTCTTTGCACCTTTATCTAGACCAATCTGATAACCAGCCATAAAGTTACGGGAATGACGTGATGTACATGTAACAATCAAGTCTCCTACGCCATCTAGGCCTAAGTAAGTTTCTTGCTTTCCACCTAAGGCAACACCATAACGAGTCATTTCCGCAAGACCACGTGTCATAAGACCAGCTCTTGCATTATCACCCTGTCCACTACCTTCTAAGATACCACTGGCAATTGCCATGACATTCTTAATCGCAACACCGATTTCAGCACCAATCACATCTGAATTACGATATACTCTAAAGTACTGATTGGAGAATAAGTGCTGTACCGTCTTAGCTGCTTCTTCGTTATCGCTTACCGCATTAACAGAAGTCATCAAACGTAGAATAACTTCTTCAGCGTGCGATGGGCCAATCAATGATACGATAGCCTTACACTTTTCTTGTGGAACAATCTTAGAAATCACAACACTCAAACGTTCGTGTGTAACTGGATGGAACCCTTTTGCTACATTGATTATAATCGCTGGCTTTGTTAGATGTTGACTAGCTTTTGTAAGTACTTCTTCGAGTGCCATTGTTGGAACTGCTGCTAACACTACATCCGCATCTGCTACAACAGATAAATCTGTACTTGCATGAATGTTATGATTGATTTCCGTTTCAAAAAACTTTGTATTATGATGATTCACTTCGATATCTTCAACTTCACGTGGATCAATACCCCACATGATAACTTCTTGTTGATTATCTGCCAAAACCTGCGCTAGAGCTGTACCCCAGCTACCTGTTCCTAATACACATATTTTCATTCAGATACCTTCTTTCTAACAACAATACGAATTGGTGTACCACTAAAATCAAATGCTTGACGCAGTGAATTCTCTAAGAATCGTTCATACGTAAAGTGCATGAGTCGTGGATCATTACAGGAAAGTACAAATGTTGGTGGTTGAATTGATACCTGTGTACCGTAGTATACACGGAAACGTTTTCCATTACGAGCTGGAGCTGGCGTTGTAATCTGTGTATCTGTAATTACCTCATTGAGAATATTTGTAGCGATACGACGGCAAGAATTTTCATATACTTGATCAACGACTGGAATAATTGTATCTACTCTTTGATGTGTCAGAGCACTTACAAATACAATAGGCGCATAACTTAGATACGCAAATTCAATCCGAATACGTTCGATAAACGCATTCATTGTCTTATCATCCTTCTCAACTGCATCCCACTTATTGACAACAATAACAATTGGTTTCCCTGCTTCACAAGCATACCCCGCAACGTGTTTATCTTGTTCACGGATACCTGCTTCCCCATCGATAACAAATAAAGCAACATCACAACGTTCAATCGCTGTCATCGCTCTTAATACAGAATATTTTTCAACAGATTCATATACCTTACCACGTTTACGAATGCCTGCTGTATCAACGATAACATACGGTTTACCTTCATAAACAAATGGTGTATCTACCGCATCACGCGTCGTACCTTGTACGTTAGAAACAATAGAACGTTTTTCCTTTAAAATAGCATTAACAAGTGAAGATTTGCCAACATTTGGTTCACCAATGACAGCGATATGAATACCTGTATGCTTATCTTCTTTATCCTCTTCAGGCATCAAGCGTAAGCATTCATCCAAAACATCACCAATACCGATACCATGTACACCAGATACAGCAATTGGATCACCTAAACCAAGATTATAGAACTCATAGATATTCATCATACGAGTTGAATCATCAATCATATTTACGGCAAGTACAACCGGTTTTGTCTGTTTCTGCAAGATTCCTGCAATATAAGAATCATCATCTGTCAAACCCATCTTACCATTTACAACAAAGAGGATAACATCCGCTTCATTCATTGCAATCTGTACCTGGGCACGTATTTCTTCTTGATAAGGTTGATCTGCTAATTGGATACCACCTGTATCAATCAGCTGGAACTTCTTTCCAGTCCATTCACCAGTCGTATAAATACGGTCACGTGTTACACCAGGAAAATCTTCCACAATAGATACACGAGAACCTGCAATACGATTAAAAATTGTTGATTTTCCAACATTCGGACGACCAACAATTGCGATTACTCCACTATGCATTACAAAACCTCCTTTTCAATAAAAGGCTTAGCAAGATCATAGATACGTTCTGTTACTTCTTCGATTGACATATCACTTGTGTCAATTTCAACCGCATCATCTGCTTTTTTGAGTGGCGAATTAGCACGTGTCATATCTTGTAAATCGCGTTCTGCGATTTCCTTCGCTATTTCTTCAATACTTCCAGTCGGAATATTCTTAGCGATATTCTGATCATATCTACGCTTTGCACGGGCCATTGGCGTAGCTGTCATATAAATCTTCACTTCCGCATCTTTTAAAACTACAGTTCCAATATCACGGCCATCCATAATAAAGCCCTTCTCTTTTGCCATTTCTTGTTGGCGTGCAACAAGCATACGACGTACATTTGCTAGCTTAGATACAAGACTTGCTGCTAGGCTTATCTCATTCGTACGAATTTTATCAGATACATCTTCTCCATCCAATAAGATAGAACCATCCGTCAAAAACTGAATCTTCGTATGTTCTAACATTTTACATACAGCCTCTTCATCTTCCAAACAAATATGATTTTGTAAAGCCTTATATGCTGTACTACGATACATCGCACCTGTATCTAAATGTACATAATTCATTTTTTTTGCCAGACACTTAGCAATGGTACTTTTTCCCGCTGCACCAGGTCCATCAATCGCAATATTTATCTTCATCTTATGCCCTACCACTATTCATTACAATGCCATAAACTGCTAGTAATAATAAGATTACAAGCAATAGAATTAGCACAACAACCACAATGTTTAACACATGGTTTGTATACTGCATCTTCTCATTCACATCTGTTAGATTTGCTTCATAGTTATCCAATTGAACACGCATCTGTGTTGTTTCATTCAATAGGCGTTGATTTGTACTTTCATAATTCTCCGTCTTTCTTGGAAACATCGCAAACGCATCATCATTAGTTGTCTGACTTGTTTGTGCTTCTCTACGTGGTTCTTGTGGATTCATTAGATCACCAAATGCATCACTAAACTGCGCAGTATTTTCAAGTGGTGGAAAACTAGATGTATTCTGACTCACGTAGTCTCTAGAATCCATATGACTAACACGTGGTGTAAAGGCAGGAATCTCAGGAAGAGAATTTTGTGGATTGGATTTCTTCTCATTCATTAAATTTTTTACTTCCGCCATGATATCTTCTTTTGTAAGACTCATCGGATCGTTAATATGGTTGTTATCACCTGTATAAGGTACATCAAACAGATTATCTTGTTGTGATGGAGTTACAGGTTTTGCAGGTTGAGATGTACGTTGTTTATTTGATGACATAAATGGAATGTCAGTTGTTCCTGTACTATTAGAATATGGCTTTTTTACAGGCTCTTTACGTGCTTCTTGAATCTTCTTATTCGCAATGGAATCACCCTTGATCTTACGCAAGATATCCATGGATGTATTTTCTAAAGAAGAGTTTCCCTGTTCGATATTATATTGTTTTACTTCACGAATATACTGATCTAGATAGTCATTATCATATCCCACTAAGTCATTGACAGTCGTAAAAGCACCAGCCTCAAAGTTTGCCAATGTTGGTGCTGGCTCTTCATGACCAAAAGAAGTGACTGGTTCAGAAATCACTGGTTTAGCAGGTTCTACGTCTTTGATTGGTGCACTTACGCGACGGTGAACACCTTCGTTAGCACTCTCTGTATAATCCCCACTTCTGTGGAAATTATTCGCATCAATCTGATTCAATCTCTTTTGGAAACGAGATAATTCTTTGGTTGTTGTTACGTCATTACTATCTAAATCTTGCGCAATTTTCTCGCGCAAATCTTTATATTTCTTAATACGTGATAATTCAGCCATATGTACATCTCCCAATAAACAGAAATATTATACCATATCCGTATTTATTTCACTTACTCGCTTGGATATTTTTATTATTTGCATATGAAAAAAGGCGTATTATCACGCCTTTTCACTGAATTTTCAGATTAATGCAAAAAACCTGAGATACGCTTGTACAGTAGTCTTGTGATGACACTTACAACAAAGCCCTTGATTAAGTTAAATGGTAATACACAAACAAAGAGCAATCCCCATACACTCTTAATAAATGGGAAAATTGCAGCACCCATCTTAACAAACGCATCAATAGGCATTCCATATAGTGTTGAATAGAACGGTAATAGCACAAAATAATTCGCTAGAATACCAACAGCAGCCATTATAAGTGTACCCACTACCATACCAATTAAAGCACTTCTCTTAGATTTCTGCTTACGGTAAATAATCGCAGCTGGCACAGTAAAGGCAACACCGATAATGAAGTTTGCAAGTTCACCCACAAACATCGTCTGTGTAGGTTTAAATAATAACTTCAAGATAATTTTAATTGCTTCAATCAGAACTGCTGCCCATGGCCCAAACGCAAATCCACCAATCAATACACTGACTTCACTAAAATCTAACTTGTAAAAGTTAGGCGCGATAAATAGTAACGGAAAATCAAATAGCATCAGCACAAACGCTACCGCACTGAGGACCGCTACATTCGCAATAAATTTTGTTGTTAAAACTTTCTTACTTCCTGACATGGTTTCATCTCCTTGCCTCAAAATAAAAGAGGCTATCTAAGATAACACCTCGGGTAAAAATTGATGATGAAAAAACATTTTACTCTTCCATCCAGACTATACTGTCGCCATCGGAATTGCACCGATTCAACCTTTCGGTTCGCGGGGTATACCGCCGGTCGGGAATTGCACCCTGCCCTGAGTTTTATCTTCTTTAGTATATACCACTTTATATACACTTACCAGTAAAAAGAAAGAAGGATTTCTCCTTCTTAGATATTTAATAATGTTTTTAGCATCTCCACTGTGCTTTGCATTGTAAGTGGAATGTAGAAGTATGCAGTACAAATAAATCCTGCAACTACTATCATCAGAACAATCATCTGTGCACTTGTCGCAAATGGCGCAGACTTAATGTATGCCTGAATACGTAGATATACACCAGCCACCATACCAAGAGTTCCTAGCAAGAATCCAACTAACATAGACTTCGATAACAATAGTATCGCAAGAATATAAATCACTGTTGGAAGTAAACTTGCGATAGAAGTTAATGACGCAAGTTGATGACGATAGTTATAAGATACCTTGATATTTGCGATATAGCCACTAATTACCAAATAGATTCCTTCAAATAAGATGAATAAAAATGCTAGTTTTAAAGACATGATAAATGTGTCACTAAAGTTCATTCTAGTAAACCCAAATGGTGAAAGATTAATATAACCAGCAAGCATTGCAGATAAGAAATACGCAAACGCAATCCAATGGATTGAATTACGAATCACAACACCTATGAACATCATGAAGTCATCGTGGTTTTTCGCAAGACGATCAATCGCATACGCTGGGAATAACAGTCTTGTTAAGAAGTCTGTCTTTGCAGTACTAATATCTCTATCTGCTTCCGCAATCAATCTTTCTTTACGCGTCATCTTGATAGGCGTAGACTTTTCTTCTACCGTCAATTCTTTTCTATCCGTTTCTTCTGTTTTCGCAACTTGTAGTGTCTTCTGTTTTTCTAAAC
>JABZLU010000053.1:3199-6043 GCA_015256605.1 Solobacterium sp. | reverse complement strand
TCTATCGCCTTTGGTAACCATTTTTATGAATTTTTTTAGATTGATTTTATTGCTTCATTGATACGTTTAAGAAATGCTATAACAGCTGCTCCGGCCATCGGTATTCCATAAGGACTTAACAAAAATCCTAATACCAATGCCTCTATTCCAATGGTAACTTCTTTTTGTAAAAAAGATGCAATTGCTCCAAATATGCAAAACATCATCAGCAAGTATAGTAGGGCTGTTCCGATACCAAGTAGGAATGTCAGAAATGCTGTAAGGATACTCAACACCAAGCTGATTGGAAATAAGATTATTTTTATTATCCATCTCATCATTTCTTATTCCTCACTTCCCAATTCATACTTTGTATCTCCACACACCATATCAATGCAAACATTCACATCTATATAATTTTTCAGGACTTTTTTTCGTCCACCTTCGCCATCTTCTACAAATACATAATGCTTGTAAAACTGCTTAAAATGCAGGATTTTCACGATTTCACTCTTTGTATCAACGCTATGCACTCGACATGCACTGTTTGTGGAAATAGGTCCACTGGTTGTAAGAGCTCTAGTTTGTATCCATTGTCACTTAGTATCTTTACATCTCTTGCAAGTGTTGCTGGATCACAGGATACATAGACTAGTCGCTTTGGTGCGATGGTTACGATAGCGTCTATCGTATCTTTTGAACATCCTTTACGTGGTGGATCGATAATCATTGCGTCTGCTTGTATCTTTGCATCAATGATTTGTTTAGCTCCTTCGGAAGCATCTGCGTTAATAAACTTGATGTTAGAAACATTGTTATTTTCCGCGTTGGTATTCGCATCGCGGATTGCGTCTGCGACAATCTCAATGCCATATACTTGCTTGGCTTGTTTTGCGGCGATGATACCCATCGTACCGGTACCACAATACAGATCGATGAGAGTTTCATTACCTGTTAAGCCAGCTAATTCAATCGCTTTAGAATAGAGTTCTCTTGTTGCGTATGGGTTAATCTGATAGAACGATCTAGCACTGATTCTAAACGTACAACCGAGTAATTCTTCTTCGATGTAATGTCTTCCTGCAAGTAGGATTTCTTTACCATCGAGGATGACATTGTCCTCTCGTTTATTTACGATAGCGACAAGGCTCTTAATTTGTGGGTAGTTTGCTAGGATGTCTTTGATTAAGATATCGCTGTTATGGAATGGATAGTTTCTTACCACAAGTGCTACCATCACTTCGCCTGTGTTATGTGCATGCTTGATTAATACATGGCGCATTTCTTTTGAACATGCAAGCATGTCAAATTGTTTGCGGAAGTAATTTGTAAGTTCATTTGATAAATCTGTTTGTACATGACACTCATCATATTGCACAATACGGTTGGAATGAGGTGCATAGAAGCCCATTTCCACCTTGTTATCATTGCATTGTACTGGTATCTGTACCTTATTACGATAGTTCCAATATGGTTCTACCTTAATAATTGGTTGCACTTCCACATCCATGCCTGCAATCTTATGGAAACAATCTTTCACTTTGTTTTCTTTCAATGTGTTTTGCTCGTTACTGTCCATGTGCTGAAGTTGGCAACCACCGCATTGTTTATATACAGAACAAATTGGATCAATGCGGTGTAGAGATGGTTTTAGGATTTTAATAATACGACCGTAACCATAATTCTTCTTCATTTTCGTGATACCAATTTCTGCTTCTTCTCCATTTAGAAGACCCGGCACGAAAATGACGATACCGTTAATACGGGTAACGCCTGCACCATCTTCTGAATAACCTGTCGCTGTTGCGATATATCTCTCGTTTTTTTCCATCATCTTTTACATTCTAAAAAAGGGATATGTTGTATCCCTTATTGTTGTGTTTGTTGTGTTTGTTGTGTTGATTCTGTATTTCCAGTATTCTCTGTGCTTGGCTGTTCTTTCTGAGCCTGTGCTTCAGCAGCCGCAGCAGCTTCTGCTGCTTTTCTAGCTGTTACCGCATCTCTTAAGCTCTGGGCAACTTCCGCATTTTTAGGACTACTTACCAATTGATACTGTGGTGTGCTCATTGCGGATGTCTTTGTAAAGATACCATAAATAAAGTTATCTTTATCACGTCCATCTTTCATATTAGAAGTATGAATCTCTAAGTCATACATCTTCATATCATTGCCCTGTGAGAAGTATACATTTGGATCTAAGATTGCGACTACTGCTTCATAAGCACGTCCTGTCACATCTTGAACCACTTCTGCTGTTGAATCTTCTGCTACATCAACGTATACACGCAATGTACCAGTTGCTAGATGTACACTGTGACCTGTTACACCATCAAGTTTACCAACTGCTTCATCAACTTGTTTGAGTTGATCTTTGGTGATTGCTGGGTTTAAATCATTTTCATAACGGCTACCCAATACTGGCGAATGGGAATCCATATATGTCGATGCGAGCATCCATCCAAAGTAAATCGCTGGCGCAAGAATCAATATCAAGCATACTGTAAATACAATATGCACAAGTTTTAATCCGTGTTTTTTATTTTTCTGTGTCATATTACTCTCCATACTTATTGTATTCTTTTTCTGAGAAATACGCCAGTCTTAATCATGAACGCGTTTTTTTAGCTCTTCTTCTAAGATTTGAGATACCATTCCTGGGTTTGCCTGTCCCTTAGATTTCTTCATGACTTGTCCAACTAAGAAACCTACTGCACGACCCTTACCATTCTTGTAATCTTCGATTGCCTGTGCGTTTGCGTCAAGTACTTCATTTACCATCGCAGTTAACGCTGAGCTATCAGAGACTTGTTTCAAGCTCTTTTCTTCAGCAGCTACTTCTGGATCTTTTCCTAGCATCAAATCATC
>JABZLU010000053.1:0-3189 GCA_015256605.1 Solobacterium sp. | reverse complement strand
TTGTTTTGCTTGTGCGGAAGATACTTTTCCTTCATCCACTAACGCAATCATCTTAGCGAGCATTTCTGGTTTTAACTCTGATTTATCAATGCTTGTTTCATGTTTGTTTAGCCATGCGCTTACTTCGCCTAATAGCCAGTTGCACGCAGCCTTCGCATTTGTTGTGTACTTCATAACTTCTTCGAAGAACTTAGACATTTCCATATCAGCAATCAAAATACGAATGTCATGTTCAGTTAATGCATACTGTTTTGCATAACGTTCTTTTCTCGCTTCTGGAAGCTCTGGCATATGTTCTTGAATATCTCGAATCCAAGAAGGATCTAGTAAAATTGGGAAAATATTTGGTTCAGGGAAGAACTTATAATCCACAGAGCCTTCCTTACGACGCATCATGACAGTCGTATTTGTCTTTTCGTCGTAACGACGTGTTTCTTGATGAATCACTTCACCTGCTTCTAATAGTTCCTTTTGACGTTGAATTTCATACTCTACAGCTTTACCGACGTGGGAGATTGAGTTCAAGTTCTTGATTTCATTCTTAACACCTAACTTATCAGAACCCTTTGGTGCGATGGAGACGTTAACGTCACAACGCATGGATCCTTCTTCCATCTTACAATCGGATACACCGATATAGAACAGTGTCTGACGAAGTGCTTCAACGTAAGCTTCCGCTTCTTCCCCTGTCTTCATATCTGGACAAGAAACAATTTCAATCAGTGGAGTTCCAGCACGGTTAAAGTCTAATAATGAGAACTTTGTTAAGTGGAACTGCTTAGCTGTATCTTCTTCCATGTGAATACGTTCGATACGTATCTTTTTCTTTCCAGTGCTTGTATTAATTTCAATATATCCATTTCTTCCGATTGGATGGAATTGTTGAGTAATCTGGAATCCCTTTGGTAAATCGGAATAGTAATAGTTTTTACGATCAAACTTTACAAGTGGATCAATTTCTAAGTGTAGTGCAGTACATGCTTGAATGGCTTTCTTAACTGCTTCTACATTCACTGATGGAAGTGTTCCTGGATGTCCTAAGTCAATCTCATTAACACAAGTATTTGCTTTACGGCCAAAGGAAGTTGGCGCACCAGAGAACATCTTTGTGTTTGTCTTTAACTGACAGTGAATTTCAATACCTATGGTTGCTTCGTATTCCATTATTTCACCTCCGTCTGCAAATCCCTATATCCTGTGATATCTTCAATTGCTTTTGCAATTGTAAACATTGTGCTCTCATGCCATGCTGGGCATGTTAGGTTTACACCAATTGGACAACCTTCTTCAAATCCCATTGGGACTGTCATCGATGGATCACCAGAGAAGTTTGCCATTGCCATGTAATTTTCTGCTACTAAGTAGTCAGTTGATAACTTATCATCGTTATTGATTTCATCGATGAATGGTGCGATTGTGCCACTGGCTGGAGCGAGAATGCAATCATATTCTTTAAAGCATTCCTTCATCGCATTAACAATTAAACGTCTAACCTTCTGTGCCTTACGGAAGATACGCTCTTGGTTAGCTTCAAATAAGCCATAGGATCCAATTACAAATCTTCTACGAATCAAAGGCCCAAAGCCCTTTGTACGTGAGTTTGTCATGATTTCTTGCATATCTGCGCCATCTTCACGAACACCAAAACGAATACCGTCTAGGTTTGAGTGATTGGAAGCTGCTTCGCAGTTAGCGATTGTATAGTACGTTGGTAAGATTGCACGCATGAGTTTGTCATCAAAGTAATACGTATCTACCGCAGCACCTGCTGCCTTAAGCTTTTCAACAAGTTCATTAAATAGCTTGACTGTTTCTGGATTGGATACGCTATCGATAACATTCCCAAGAATCGCAATCTTCTTTCCTTGGATACTATCATTAAGCGCTTCTGTGTAATGTTCAACCGGACGATTTGAAGATGTAACATCTAAATCATCACGTCCTGCTAATACTTCTAATGTAATGCATGCGTCTTCGACGGATCTTGTAAAGTAACCTACATGGTCTAATGAAGATGCGTAAGGAATAATACCGTAGCGGCTGATTCTTCCATATGTTGGTTTTACACCAACAACACCACAATAAGACGCTGGTTTTCTAACGGAGTCGCCTGTATCTGAACCGATTGCCATCGGTACAACACCTGCTGCCACAAGCGCTGCAGAGCCACCAGAAGATCCACCTGTCATACGACGTGTATCCCATGGGTTATGTGCTGCACCTGTAAAGCATGTTAAGTTTGTACCACCCATTGCAAGTTCATCCATGGATGCCTTCGCAATACATACCGCACCTGCTTCTCGTAATTTCTTTGTGATTGTCGCATCATAGATTGGGAAGTAGTTAGAGAGAATACGCGAACCGGAAGTTGTACGAATTCCCTTTGTATTGACGTTATCTTTGATTGCGATTGGAACACCATGCAGTAAACCGCCTTCTGGTAGTTGACTTAGTTGTTCCTTTGGATCAACAAATGTGATAACTGCGTTTAGTTTCTCCTGTAATTCCTGTGCTTTTGCGTAAGCTTCTTCACAGCGAGCAGCACTATCTGCTGGATGATTTACCATATCTTTAATCATTACTTCACCACCTTTGGTAGAACAAAATGCCCTTCCAATTTCTTCGTTACATTTCTCATCGCATCATCTTGAGAGATCACATGATCTGGCTCATCGTGACGGATGTATATTGTTGGTTCTTCAAACGGATAAATCATTTCTTCTACACCGTCTGTATTAATTTCTTCCATAAGCGCAAACTGTTGTTCAAGCGTTCCAAACTCACTTACAAGTTCGTCTGCCTCTTCGTTTGATAGATTGAACATCAGTTGGTTCGCTAACTTTTGGAAGTATTCTCTATTTTTGTTTTCTACCATGATTTATACCTCATTTCTCGCTGATATATTTTAGCCTTAAATAGCGATTTTATCAATGTTATCACCTTTTTGGCCATCGACATAAATACAATCTTCTAAAGATTCTATGTCTTTATTTCTTGACGTAAAAGTTTTTACGCTATAGGACCATGAATAATGTTCCGATAGCGATAAAGATACAGCCAACTAGTGACTTGAGAGTGAACTGTTCGTGTAAAAAGATAAATGCGAATACCAAAGTGATGACAACACTCAATTTATCAATTGGCACAACCTTTGAAGCCTGTCCTAACTGTAATGCACGATAATAACAC
>JABZLU010000052.1:0-6051 GCA_015256605.1 Solobacterium sp. | reverse complement strand
GTGAAGATGATAGGAGATAATACTAGTTATAATGCGATATTCTATTAATAATGGAATACAAATATTACTCTAGATTTTCTGTAGTTCAGTATGAAAACCAGTATTCATTTTCTATATTGAAGTTATGAAAAGAACAATACAAGATTCTATGCGATTAATGACATACCAAATGAGAAAATTACGTATCAACCATCATATGACACAGAAACAAATGGCAGATATTCTAAATGTTTCAGCACAATCGATTTCTGCGTATGAAAATGGTGTGATTCGTCCAGACATCGAAATTATTATGAAATACGCCGAGTATTTTAAAGTGGATATGGATTATCTAACGGGTGTTAATTTATATGGACCAATCAAAGATGTATTTCCAACGCAGACGGAAGCACAAATGTTTATGGCATATCGCAGAAGACCTGCTTGGATGAGAAAGGTAATACGTGAGCTTTGTTTTAATGGAACAAAGTATCGTACGCAAGATGAAGAGGCAGAATATACAACTCTGTTAAGTGATCATGAAGGAGAATATCAATAAAGACATCCATGTTTTGTTACATAGATGTCTTTTCATAAACACGAATACGGAACTGACAAGTAAGATCTAATGTTGGAATCTTTAACAAACGCTGCTTGTCTTCAATCGATGTCTTATACGCATATGGTGTCATTCGAAATAATTGATATAGTGTTTCTTGATCTAGTGTTGCGGTATTTTCAATCATTTCATCTTGAATCAGTGTTAAGTTTGTATTGATATCCTCCATGATATTTTCATATGGAGTATCATAGAGGACAGCTTTCATTTCGAATAAGTGTTTTGGACCAGGGGTAACGAATATAAACTTACCACCTGGTTTTAAGATACGCTGTAATTCTTCAGTTGCGGCAGGTGCGAAACAAGTAACTGCAACATCACAGGATTCATCTTCGATTGGGAGATGGAAGATAGAGGATACAACATACTGTGTCGATTTATCTGTTTTAGAAGCATGTTTCAGAGCATCCTTTGATAAATCAAAGCCGTATTTTTCTTGTGCGATAAAACCGTCTGTGTAATACCCTTCACCACAGCCAAGGTCAACAAAGACTTCTGGATGAAACTTTGTATTTAGATTGATGAGATAATCCTTCAAGAAGGCATAAACACCTTTCTCTAGAAAGGCGGTACGTGCTTTTACCATCTCGATATTATCGCCATGGATTGGTTTATTGGAGCGATATAGGTTGATATAACCCTGCTTTGCGAAATCGAAGTGATGGTTGTTTTCGCATACGAGTTCACGCGCAATGTGAGTGAATTTAGATTTACAAATTGGACAAATTAATTTCATAGACAAAGTATAGCACAAAGTACTTGACTGAAAGTCAGTCAGTGATATAGTAGATGTAGGAGGTAATAACGGATGCCTGAGAATAAAGATAACGAAGAACGAAAGAATGAGTTTATAGATGCGGCAGAAAAGCTATTTAAAGAAAATGGCATTGTAGAGACAACAATCAGCTCCATCGTAAAAGAGATGGATGTAGCAAAAGGACTATTCTACTATTACTTCAAGTCAAAAGATGATGTAATTGAAGCAATCAGTAATAAATACAACGAAGCATTTAATGCCATGATGCAGGAAAGTATGAATAAAGAGGATTATACAGAACGTTTAAAACAGTTCGTGAATAACTCTGTGAAATCTTTCCGTGTATTACATGAAAAACTTAATGGCGAAGATGGTGCAGATCTTTCTAACTTAAGTGTTAGATCCACCTTGGAAGCGAAAAATAAAGCCATTACAGATTTAACCAAACTATTTGATGAAGGCGTACGACTTGGTGAGCTAACATTAGATAACACGAAGTATTATGCGAATATCTTGATTAGTGGTATTGTCGAATTAATTGATCAAGGTGAAGCTAGTAACGATGAAATCGCATTTATTATTTGGGACCTCATTGAAAGGGCCGGAAAGGACTAAGGACATGTCAGAAAATAACAAGAATGGATTCGATGATTTAGGAAAAACAATTTCCGATTTAGTAACAAATGTTACAAAGGTTGTAACAGAAAGCACAGAAGGACTCACTTCTAAGCTAAAGGTTGAAAAGCAGAAGGCTGAAATTCGTGCAGAGATTGGTCATCACTCACGTGAACTATCGAAGTACTATGAAACATTAGGCCGTAACTACTACAATGATATTGTCATCAATAAGAAGTCTGGTACTTATACAGAAGTGATGGACAATATCCGTACAAAAGAAAAGTTAATTGAACTTTTAAACGAAAAATTAGACGTATTAGAGAAATAATAAAAAAGGAGCTGTAACGCATAACAGCCTATAAAATAAAATGTCCAACCTCTTAATTTAGGGGATGGACATTTTATTTTTAGTTATAATTTATGTATGGAAAACACGATAAATTATAACCATGTAGATTATAGCTCATATCAGTTGCGTTTACCACTAGATTTATCATTGGTCATTGATAAACTTGATCCAATGTGGTCTTTCCTAGAGATCGTAAATAGTATCAACTTGAGGAGGTTTATCCGATCTCATAAAGGTAACCAAGGGTATGATCCTATCATGATGATGAGAGTCATCTTATTTGCGTATATGAATCATGTCTATAGTCTACGAGCTATAGAAGAAAAATGTAAGACGGATATCCGCTTTATGTATCTTTGCCAAGATGAAAGACCATCTTTCATGGCCTTTCAAAGATTCATATCGAATCAAATCAAAGGAAACGCTTCCGATATATTTACAGAGATCATGTTGGTCATCTGTAAGAAGATGAAGGTAAATACACGTATCTTATACATCGACGGAACTTCCATGGAAGCTAATGCCAGAAGTGATACGAAGACATTCATTCCGTTCATGGACGGTTATGAGAAAAGATATCAAGAATATCCAGGTATCGTCGTAGCAGATGCGGGATACGGAAGTTATGACAACTATATGTACTGTTTGGAAAAAGATATCGAAGGTTATCTCAAATATCAAAACTATCGATATGAAAAGACAGCCAAGTTCAAGAAAGACATCTATCGAAAAGAGAACCTGTTGAGAGAAGAAAACGGGAAATTGATATGTCCACAAGGTAGAGAGTTCGTATACAAACAGGATTATCAAAATACAAAGACCGACTATCCATGCATTACACAAGTTTGGGAATGCAAGACATGTAATAGATGTCCACTCAAAAAGGAATGTACAAAAGCTAAGACACGAGCAGTACGCATCAATCCGATCCTCGATGAACTGAAGGCACATGCGAAGGAACTGTTGGATAGCGAAGCAGGAATACAACTAAGACAACAGAGATGTATACAAGCTGAAGGAACATTTGGAATCATCAAGAATGATTGGCAATATAACAGAATCCATAGAAGAGGAATGGAGAATGTGGAAAACGAGCTCTATTTGATTTGTATGGGATTCAATCTGATGAAATATCACCAAAAGAAGATGAGAATGATACTATCCTAAAATAACTTCATATAGGACAGGTTGTTTTTAGTGCACCCAAAATAGATATAAAACATCTACTTTTATACTGTTTTACATAAACATATGAAAAAGGCACAAGAAAAGAGGCTGTATGCCTCAAGTAAATCTATAAAATTTACTTAATCGTTACAGCCCCTTATCTTTTTTACGGGAATCATAGGAATACTTACAACCACAGTAATCTTGTCGGTATAGACAATACGCATCAGATATTTCAGTGGAATGTTGTTGGCCATTTCCTTTTTTGAAATCAGAGTAGAAATATTTTGTGTGAGAATATTTCTGTTGAAGAGAACGGCCAATTTCATTGAGCTTTTGAGAATCCTTTTGACGTGAGAAGGTCATGACTGTTGTGAAGTAGTCATAGCCATTTTTATCTGCATAGGCAAAGGCTGCGTTCATTCTCTCTGTATAACAGGAGAAACAACGTAGCCATCCCTCTGGATCATCTTTACGTTTTGCCAAAAGCTTTTGGTCAAAGGCATCATAGTTATAAGGCTCTATTACCAGCTTGATTTCTCCATGCCATCTTTCGTCCAGATACCGTTTCATATCAGATAAACGCATGTCGTATTCTGAGGCTGGCCAGATGTTGGAGTTATTATACATAATCGTCACATCAAAGACTTCATGAAGAAATTCCAAAGGCCAACATGCGCATACAATACAACATGCATGCAAGAGTAATTTTGGCTTTTTGTTTGTGCTAGCTTTGATGTTTTTCATTTCCTTGAGCGACTCTATATAATAGTTTGTCTTCGTGGAAGATTTACGATTCTTTAAATAGGCAATATAGGCTTCTTTTTCTTTCTCATTCATTGGTGATTAACATACAATCGCCGAAGGAGAAGAAACGGTATTTCTCCTGTACTGCATGGCGATAAGCTTCTAGTGTAAATTCATATCCTACAAAGGACGCAATCATCATAATCAGTGTTGATTTTGGTAGGTGGAAGTTTGTTAACATACCATCGATCGTATGCCACTGGTATCCTGGGTATATAAATAGTTTTGTCTCGCCGGAACATTCCTCAAACTTACCAAAGCGATTCCATACGGATTCAAGTGTACGTACGGATGTTGTGCCAATCGCAAAGATACGTTGACCATTTGCCTTCGCTGTGTTTAAGGTATCTGCGGCTTCCTTGGACATATAGTAAACTTCACTGTGCATGTCATGGTCTTCGATGTCTTCTGTATCCATTGGTCTAAATGTACCTAAACCTACATGTAGTGTTACATCAACGACAGTAACACCTTTCTCTTTGAGCTTGGTAAAGATTTCATCTGTAAAGTGCAGTCCAGCAGTAGGCGCAGCGGCAGAACCTCTTACCTTGGCATAGACTGTCTGGTAACGTTCTGGGTCATTTAACTTCTCTTTGATATATGGTGGTAATGGTACATTTCCTAATTCATCTAAGATTTCATTGAAGATACCATCGTAAATCATACGCATCTTACGTAAACCTTTTTCGCCTATTTCAATGCATTCTGCACGTAAACGTCCATCGTGGAAGGAAACAATAGTGCCAAGTTTCACTACCTTCGCATTACCAACTAGACACTCCCAAATATCATCTGGAAGTTGTCTTAGTAGAAGTAACTCAACATGAGCACCTGTTTCTTCTTTTGTCCCAAATAATCTAGCAGGAATAACACGTGTGTTATTGCGCACTAAAACATCACCTGCATGCAGGTAATCTACGATATCGTAGAAGTGCTTGTCTTCATATTTCTTTTCTGTATTATGAATGACAAGCATACGAGAAGAAGTGCGATCAAGCAGTGGGGTTTGCGCAATCAGGTCTTCAGGTAAGTTGTAATCAAAATCACTTGTTTTCCATTTCATATTAAAATCCTCTGTGGTCAAATTTCATCTTCGCAAGAGTTTCCTCTTTGAAGTCATTAAAGCGGTCTTCCTTAATTGCTTTTCTTGCGTCTTCCATGAGCTTCACTAAGAAACGCAAGTTATGGATAGACATCAGGCGCGTACCAAATCCCTCGTTGGTACGTTGAAGGTGATTGAGGTATGCTTTGGTATAGTTACGACATGTATAACAATCACACTCTGGATCGAGCGGTGTAAAGTCATTCTTATAGATAGCCTTACGGATAGAGATTCTTCCTTCACTAGTCATGAGTGTTCCGTGTCTTGCGATGCGAGTAGGTAATACGCAATCACACATATCAACGTTACGACTAACAGCTTCTAACAAGTCATTGACTGCACCAACACCCATCAGGTATCTTGGTTTATCAAATGGTAAGGCATCAGATGCCCACTTCACCATACGATACATCGTCTCTTTGTCTTCGCCTACTGATGTGCCACCAATCGCATATCCTGGAAAGTCCATCTCAATTAACTTTTCAGCGCAATATCTACGAAGATCTTCGTAGTCACCCCCTTGGACAATACCAAAGAGTGCCTGTTCTTCAGGACGGCTGTGTGCTTGTTTACCACGGAGTGCCCAACGCAAAGTTCTCTCTGTACTCTTTTCAACGTATTCACGCGTTGCGGGGTAAGGGATACATTCATCA
>JABZLU010000051.1:0-6262 GCA_015256605.1 Solobacterium sp. | reverse complement strand
ATATTTGTCCAGATTTACCAGTAACAGTTGTATAGTTCTTTCTACTCTTTAGTGATGCTTGGTTGAGTGCGAGAATTGCCATACCAAAGATCATCATTAGAACAGCCAAGATAGATGCTTCACCAGTATATTTACTGTTAAGTGAAATATACTTGGTAGAAAGGGTAGTTAAATTTAAATAATGTGGAACTGGGTAGGATCCCATTGCGCTACCAAATACGAGTAGGATAGTTGAAAGGATAGCTGGTTTAATCATTGGAATTGTAATACGCGTTAAAATTTTATGCCGCGGTGTGTTTAGAATTGTTGCGGCTTCTTCTAGGTTTGCATCCATGTTCTTGAAGATACCACCAATCAAAATATATGCAAATGGCGCATAATGTAGCCCTAATACCATTGCACAAGGGAATAATCCTACACACCACCACAGCGGCATATTGATGCCAAATAGTGAGGCAAGCAATCCGTTAGATGTACCAGTAATCGCATTGGAATTAAATAAATGCTGCCATACAACCGCTAATGGCCACTGCGGCATAATATATGGGAAAATAAATATAGAACTAAGGTACTTTCTGCACTTCATATTTGTTCTTGTAACAAGGAAAGCAAATACACCACCGAATAGAATTGAAATCATGCATGTTAGAATGGCGAGTGCTAAAGTATTACCCATCGGTGTCCAAAGATTTGTCTTCGCTAAATTACTTGTGAATAAATCAATGTAATTGATGAGAGTTAATCCCGATGTTTGCCCAGTTAAATGCTGATCAATTGTTCCTGGGTGAATCTCAAATGTATCACGAATGATTGCCACAATTGGTGAGACCGTTGCAATCGTACATAAGATACCAAAAATGAGTAGAATCACATTAAATGGTTGTGTGAAATAGGTTTTAATCTTATTAAAGAAAATCGCATTGCGTTTTTTCGAAATTGTTGTATCCAAGATGTGTCTCCTTTCAAAAAAATGGAAGGCACCCAACTACCACGTAGGGTGCCTCATGATAACTGTGTGTTTATTTAGAAGTATTACCGTTAAATTTGTCTAGTGTTTCAATCCAAGAACCAACAGTGAATGCTACTGAAGCACAGTATTCAGGATCTTCTAATACGAGATGGCCTTTTGTTGTCCACCAATCATATCCACGGTCATCCTTAGATGGGAACTTATCTACACCATCAACATATCCACCTTGTGCATGATTGAATGTCTTTTCTGTTGCTGTCATAACATCTGGATTTGAGGAGTAACCACCCATATCTTTGCCCCAAGCACTGAAGCCTTTTTCTGTACACGTCATGTATGCGATAAATGCAGCAGCTGTCCATGGAAGTGGGCTATTCTTTGTTAAGAATAGGTAATGGCAATATCCAAATCCACCAATTCCTTGATATCCATCTTCATATGCAGCAACCTTAATGTTATTTACAGATGTTTCTGAAGATTCTTCGATTGAACGTAACTTAGAGTAAACCAATAATCCACATTGGTCAGTTGCAGACGCAGATGTTAGTGTTGTACAAATTGGTCCATCATCTGTTTGTGCATTGTATCCATTTACCCAGAGTTTGATCCAAGCTAAAGCATATTTACCATTTTCACCTAAGTTAAAGCTTTCAGCATCTTTCGCAACTTCATCAATTGTTGGTTGGAATTCCGCTTTTGCGTCAGCTGGTAGCTTATCGAAGGCATCCTTTAATTCACTTGCATACTTATCTTCTGTCAACATATACAAGAAATTCTTGCCGACGATTTCAGAGTCGATATCCATGAATAATGGATGTGTATCCTTACGTACGAAATCCCAGCAGTTTGTAAATTTCTTAGAACCTGTGGAGTTGTACATAAATACTTTATTAAGTGTTTGTAATGGTAGGAATCCTTTGTAGTCACTAGCTTTTACACCATTCGCATCTGCCCATTCCTTTGGAATGAATGTTTTTAGGACACCGGTTTGATTCATCTTAGATTCAATCTGGTTACCATCCTGAATCAAAGTCATTGCGAATGTTCCTTGATCCTTAAGGGAGTCAGCTTGTAACTGCTCGAAAATCTTATTGTTCTTTGGCTGTTGCCATTCGAAATCTAATTTGTAACTAGGATCGATTGTCTGTAAGTATTCGATGAATAATGGCAGTGCAGACTTACCGCGGCTAGAGTTACCTAAGCCGAAGAATGTCTTACCATTAGATTCTTCGATTGCTTTCTTTCCAAGCTCTTCGAGTGACATTGTCTGTGCTTCTGCGATAATTTTGTCTATTTCAGACTGATTGGCTGTATCGTTTGTGGAAGAGGTGTTAGTTCCTTTTCCTCCGCATCCAACCAATGATGCGGCCAGTACTACAGAGAGTACTGATGATAAAAAACGCTTACTCATTATTTTTCCTCCTGATGAATAAATCTATTCATATTATAGAAGAGAATGTAAGCGCTTTAAATTCTAGAAAAATGATATTTTTTTTAAATTTCTGATATTAGAGATTTTGATTTTGATATTCGCTAGGTGTTATTCCATAATGCTTTTTGAAAAGGGAAGAGAAATATGCAACAGATGTATAACCAGTTTGTTCAGCAGCTTCGCTGATTCTACAGTTATGTTTGCAAAGTAGTTTCTTAGCATTCTCTAATCGTATACTCGTAATATATCCAGCAAGGGTATAGTTTGTTTCCTTATGGAATAGTCGTGAGATATGTCCATCGCTGATTTCTAAATAAGATGCTATCTCAAAGATGGATAAATTAGGGTTTGCATAATTTTGCTCGATGTATTCAATTGCTTTTTTTACATAACGATTTGTGTCGTTAATTGCTTGTGGAGTTTTTGTCTTAGTAAGTTTAGGGATAATCTTTTGTACGCTTGTTTCGATGGTCCCATCTTCGAATGGTTTTAAGATGTAGTCAGCAGCGTATAATCGTAATGCATCACGAGCATAGTCAAACTCACTATATGCTGTTAGAAAAATGATTTGAACATCGCTACCTTGATCACGTAATCGCTGTAACATTTCTATACCATTGCAATGTGGCATGTTAATGTCTGAGATGATTAAGTCAGGTGATGTTTCTTGATATTTTTCGAGTGCTTGCAGACCATCTTTAGCAACTGCGCAGACTGTAAAATCTAGTGAGTCCCAATTGATATCATGAACCATACCTTCTCTAGCAAATAGTTCATCATCCACAATCATTACTTTGTACATAGCTCCTCCTTATATGGCAGTGTTATCTGTATTAAAGTTCCGCCTTCTTCAAGGCGCTGTGCGTGCAGGCCAGAATTTACACCATAGTGTAAACGTAAGATAGAATCAACGTTATACATACCGATGTGACCATCAATTTGATTCCATTGATGCGTGTTAATTAGATGCATCATTTCGTCATCAATTCCAACACCATTATCTTGTACAGATAAGATGATTGCGTCATTTTGTTTGCATGCATATACCTGGATGACGCCGGTCTCTTTCATACGTAAACCATGAATAATTGCATTCTCTACTAATGGTTGAATAATCAACTTAGGAATCTTATAGGATAATAGCTCCTTTGGACAATCGAATAGGAATTGATATTTCCCTTGGAAGCGAATATTTTGAATTTCTCCATAATCGGAACAAATCTGAAACTCTTCTTCGATTGTTATGAACTGTTCTTTCACGATAGAAGTTCTTAATATGCGTGCAAGTTTTTGTGAAAGCTGAGAAATTGGTTCGACTTTAGCACTTTTTGCCATCCACTTGATTGTATCTAATGTGTTATATAGAAAGTGGGGGTTGAGCTGTGCTTGCATCATCGCGATTTGGATATCGGCTAATTTTCTTTGTGTTTCTATCTTTTGTTCTAAGAAGTTAGAAAGCTCTTGTGTCATAACATTGAAATTTTGAGATAAGACTCCAAATTCATCATTGCGTACTACAGGAATAGATGTATCTAGCTTTCCTTCTTGTACTTTCTTCATTGCTTGATTCATCTGGTTGATTGGCTGTGTAAAAGAGGTCGTAGTCTTTTGTGCAACAACAATACATACGATAAAACTAAGAGTAGCGAGTAAACCAACCATCAGATACATCCGATTCATCGTAGATGTACTAAGTACTTTAGGGTGAATGATAATCTGTTTGAAACCAGTATTTTCAATATTTTGGATTGTGATGTAGTAATCGTTGAAATAATCATCATACTTCGAATTAGAAATCCATGCATAATGTAATTTATCAAAAACACCAGAAGTCGATAAGATAGAATTTATATAAACAGGTTCATTCTCTTTACTAACAATTCCAAACCCTTCATCATTCGATAGTTGATTACTAAATAGATATGAGAAATCTTGGTTGTGAATCGATGCGACGATATAACCAATTGTTTTGTTATCGGTTTGAATTTTTGTTGCGATATTTAAAACGATTTGATTATTTTCGCTATCAACTTGTTTTGTGATTTCTTCCGAAGAATTATCTAATGTATGTAAGATTCCCCAGTAAGTAGGACGGTTTGCAAGTTCACATGTTGCATACATACAAGTACCATTTTGATCATAAATAGAAAATGTTGCGTAATTTCGATAGGGGTTGGTTAACTGATAAAGCGTATTATATATGGATTCACTATCTGATGAACTTAGAAATTCTTGGTGTGATGATAATGTAGAAAGTGTTTTATCAATTCCATCTACAAATGATTGAAAGCTTGCACTAATTTCTTTTGTCTCTTTTTTTACAGTAGTTTCATATGTATTAAATGTCATCGCTTGAAACAAGAAAATCAAACAAAAACCACATAGTACAATTGGTACAACTGAAATTGCAATGAAACGATTAAGTAGTCGAATACGAACAGACTGACTTTTCTCTATTTGTTTATTTTCGTAGAAATGTCCCATAATTGTAGTATTTCCTCCTGCCTAAATTTTGACCATGGTACAAGATTTTGGTAATCTGCGAGATCAGTTAGTGCCGTGAGTTGATTAATATCTTGTCTTACGCTACGTCGGTACATTGTGGATGATAGGAATTGTTGTGCATCTTTACTGATTGTAAAATCAATAAATTTCTGTGCGTTATCTTTATTCTTTGCATTTTTTACAAGAAAACTTCCATCGGATATAACGAAGAGGTAATCAGGATAAACCATTGTAATGTTTGAATCTGTTAACATTGCCTTTTTTGCGGTTTCTTCTAAGGTAATTCCAATCAATCGTGTTCCTGTACTCACTTCCCGGATGACTTCTCCACTTCCGCTGGCAACATGACCATCTAACTGTTGATAAAATTTATCAATGTATGTCGGGTCATTCAATGTCATGAACGCATTTAAGATAGAGATGCTCGTACCTGAAGTGTGTGGATCGGCAAATGATATTTTTCCTTTCCAAGATTCATCACAAAAATCAGACCATTTTTGTGGAGCTCGTTGGTTATTGACTAACTTATTATTGTAGATAAAGACAAGCGGTAGTTGGGAGAAGAGGGTATAGCTATCATGATGTTCTAAATATCGAAAATCAAGAGATGAGCTTTCACTCGCGACATAAGGTTCGATATAGTCTTGATAGTATGTATAGTTTTGAACATCGCCACCAAACATGACATCTGCATCTTCTCCATTTTTTATTTTCTCGAGCATTTCTGTAGTGCCACCAGCTTGTACTTCAACACTGATACCTGTTCGTAATTCAAATTCCTTGATAATTGGTGCGTATACTTCGGACTTATGACTTGTAAAGACAATGAGTCTATTTGTTGGTGGAATCGGATTTGCATCATGTTTTGTAAAATGCGTGCAACCGGACAATAGAGAAAATGATAGAATGCATGCAAGTATTTTTGGATTAATCATTAGCATGTTGATTCATATACTCCGCTTGGCTTAGTGGACCCTCGACTAGTGAGAAGTCCCCATCTTCATCCTTAAAAACAGCAATTCCACCATTTCCAATTAAGCATTCACGATGAAGAAGTTCATCAGGAATAGTGTCTTTCATTAAGGCAAATAGTAGGTGCCGAAAGTATGCACCATGAGAAACTAGAAGAATCTTATCTTGATCATGACTAAGTTTGCGTAATTCGCTAAAAGCATTTTGAATACGTTGTCGAATCATTGCTGGATTTTCGCCACCTAAATCATCAAATAAATCATTTGAAAAACGATATTGATATTCTGGGTCACTTTCATTTTTAATATGTCCATCCCACGAACCATAACTGAATTCACGTAGTGGCTCAAAGATCTTTGCATGCATGTTATGCGGCTCTAAGA
>JABZLU010000050.1:0-6292 GCA_015256605.1 Solobacterium sp. | reverse complement strand
GTCTATATTGGTTTAACGAATACACTACATTACCAATACGCAAGGGACGCAATTCTTGCGGGAAAGCATGTCATTGTGGAAAAACCATTTACTGTAACTCTAGCAGAAGCTAAAGAACTACAAGAACTAGTAATCAAACATGAATGCATGTTATTTGAGGCAATTCTTTCTCGATACAGTAAAAACTATGAACATCTTAAGGATGAGTTACAAAAGATTGGAAAAATCAAACTCATACAAGCTAATTTTAGCAAGTACTCTAGTCGTTATGATGAATTTAGAAAGGGTGTTATTACACCGACCTTTGACAAAGCATATGGTGGTGGAGCTCTTATGGATTTAAATGTATATAACATCCATTTTGTTGTAGGTTTATTTGGTTTGCCAAAGAAGGTACAGTATTATCCAAACCTAGCAGAAAATGGTGTAGATACATCAGGCATATTGATTATGGAGTATCCAGACTTTCAAGCGGTATGTACTGCCGCAAAAGATTCAACGTCTGATCCATTTGTGATAATTCAAGCAGAAGATGGCACAATCGTTTATCCTGAAAGACCGGGATATGTAAGATATGGAGAGCGATATGATCGTCTGACAAATCTTACGGAAGAAATTGATATTGTTGTAGAGGAAGATCCAATGAAAAATGAATTCCTATATATGCAGGAAATCATTGATACAAAAAATACAGAACAGATGAATGCGTGGTTAGAAAAATCAACGATGACAGTAGCTGTTTTAGAACAAGCATTACAATCGATTTTACAGGGTTAGATATTCGCATCTAACCCTTTGTTAATTTATTAACGCAATTCTTGCAAGAAGAAATGCATGAGCGTATAATTCAGTTAGTTATACTAGACTAACTTTAGAAAGAGGGCAATGTGAGATATCGGATTAATCCACTTGTTTTAATTTTCTACAATATATTGATTCCGTGTATTTTAATGTTTGTACATGATAGATGGATTCCTTTGTATTTCTTTATTGTCAGTAGTTTGTTTTTGATTTATATGAAGAAATACAAAAGGCTATGTAAAGTTATCATCATTACAATTTTATTCTACTTAGGGCAACAGCTTTTAATGTTGAGTAATGTTGAGGTAGTACAGTTTGTTTCGATGTTATTTATGATGGTTGTTCGATTGATGCCAACGTATATTGTGGCTCTTATATTAATGTATGATTATCAACCATCTGAAGTGATTTCTGCCTTACAGAGTATCCATGTGCCAAGAGCGTTCATTATAGCGCTAAGTATTACGTTACGATATATACCAACATTCTTTCGAGAATTACGATACATCAATGAATCGATGCGTCTGCGTGGGATTCATTTTGAGATAAAAAACATAGTAAAGAGTTTTGGCTATTTTGTGGTTCCGCAGTTATTTCGTTGTTTGATTTTGGCGGATGAATTAACATCTGCTGGACTGTGTAAAGGAATTGATTGCACAGAAAGAAGGACGTCATATTATAATATTCGCTTTGGTATGAAGGATGCGCTTGTTACAGTTGCGATTTGTTTAGGACTAGTGGGAGAGATGTTATGGGTTCGTATGTCGTAGAGGGTAAGAACATTTCCTTCCAATATCAAGATAGTACGGAAGGAATTCAAGATGTTAATTTTGCGCTGCAGCCAGGTGAAATCATTTTGGTAACAGGTAATAGTGGCAGTGGTAAATCTACATTTTTGAAATGTCTGAATGGACTTATACCACGCGTTGTAGAAGGAACGCTACAAGGGGAAATCTTACTCAATGATCAAAATACAAAGGATATGAGTATGGCAGAGATTAGCCGTCATATCAGTTCTGTATTCCAAAACCCACGCAGCCAGTTCTTTACAACGAATACAACCTCTGAACTTGTATTCAGTATGGAGAATTATGGTTGTAAGAATGATGTAATGGAAGCACAGCTCCAACAAGTTACTACATTGCTTAAAATTCAAACATTATTGAATCGTGACATCTTTCAATTATCCGGAGGAGAGCGTCAAATGGTGGCGATAGCCTCCGCAATGATGTTGGGGCAAAAAATCATTTTGTTAGATGAGCCATCTGCCAACCTAGATTATCACAATACGTATGTATTTAGAGGATTGGTTGAGAAATTAAAACAAGAAGGGTATACCGTCTTGATTGCGGATCATCGTTTCTATTATCTAAGTGGACTGATTAGCCGTGTCTTTCTATTTAATGATGGAAAGATGCAAATCTTCAATAGTGAACAGGCATTTAAAGATTCAAACTATGATACACGAAGCTTTGATTTATTTGCGATGGATATTCCATTTCAAACACCTAGTGTAACGAAAGAAAAAGTTCTTTCGTTAGTGGATATTTCATACAAGGATGTCTTACAAAACATATCGCTAGATTTCTTTACCAACGAAGTCACTGCGATTGTTGGCACAAACGGAGTTGGCAAGACAACACTAGCACGATTACTCTGCAAGAGTATTCCATGCACGCATGGAAAGATAATCGGTGAGATACCTTTCTATATTATGCAAGATGCAGATTACCAATTATTTGGTACATCCGTACAAGCAGAGCTTGAAATCGCAGATCATAAGATTAATCAGAATGATATACGAGATGTGATGGATTATTTACAACTGACAAAATACGCAGATACGCATCCATTCTCTTTGAGCGGTGGACAGAAACAGCGTATACAAGTCGCACTAGGAATCTTGAGCAATCGTAAAGTTATCATTTTCGATGAACCAACCAGTGGATTAGATCTTATATCTATGCGAAGAGTCGCAAAAGAAATTCAAGAGTTAAAAAAGAAAGCATGTGTCATCGTCATATCACATGATTATGAGTTTATCCGTTATATCAGTAATCGTGTTGTGTATTTAAAAGATAAAACAGTGAAGAAAGATATTCCACTTATTGCGGAACATCTATCCGAATTCAATCAAATTTTTATAGAAATGAGGGATGAATCATGAATTTGAAGATGAAGGATTTTGTATTACTTGCTTTACTTACAGCGTTATACATCATTGTATATTTTGTGGCAATGATGATAATTTCGCTCATGGGTCCATTTGGACATGCGATTAGTCCGGGCGTTTGTGGACTATTATCAGGGGCCATCCTTGTGTTTATCACACGTAAGATTGGCAAGATGTGGCAGTTTACACTAATGGAACTGATTATTATGGGTGTATTCGCACTGATGGGAGCTGGTTATCTACCTTGGTTTATTACATCGATGATCGGTGCGGTTTTAGCAGATTTAATCGCATCCACTTCAAGTAAGCCAAGTGTATTAAAGGTCGCAATAGCGTCAGGTCTTATCCATGTAGGGAATGCATTAGGCGGTATCATTCCTGCATGTTTCTTTGCGGAACAATATATGAATGAATGGATTGCGAGAGGTCAAAAGCCAGATCAAATGTTAGAAATGGTCAAGGCAACACAAGGTGTAATGGGAATACTTGGAACAGTTATTACATTCGTATTATCAGTAATAGGTGTATATATTGGCTATTCAATATTAAAGGGACACCTAAAGGAGAACTAAATGGAGATTGAAGAGAAAATAAAAGAAGATGTTAAGCGATCGATAGAAACGAAGAAAAAGGATGCCATTAATCCAAGCTTAGTCAATAAATGGTTGTTCTCTTTCGCTCCAGAGTTAAAAGGCAAGATGAGATTATCGATTATGCTTGCATGTTTTGGGGAAAGTTTAAAGTTTACATCCTATTTCTTTGCGGCATATGTCGCAACAGCAGTGATTTCAAATCATATAGATTTACAAAAAATCTACTTATATGGTGGATTAACACTGCTGGCTCTTGCACTACAATGTACACTAACGTGTTTATCTAGTGTAAAGAGTCATCGAATTTCATTTGAAATTCTTAGAAGCATTCGTGAAAAATTAAGTGAAAAGTTAGAACGTGTTCCACTTGGCTATGTTACATCAACACCGATAGGATATTATAAAGCGTTAATTGTTGATCGAGTTGGCTCTTTGGAGGATTGGATTGCACATGTTATGCCAGAGTTACCTTCTCGTTTGTTACACCCAATTCTAGCTACCATCTTATTATTTGTGGTGGATTATCGCCTAGGTCTAGCATGTTTTGTAAGTGTTCCTTTTATGATTTTGGGATTTATCATCATGTATCATAACAGTGATGAGCGTATGTATACTTGGCTTAATTCGAATCAAGATTTAAATGCTCGAATCGTTGAATATGTAAATGGAATTCATGTTATTAAGACGTTTGGCCAGAGTAGACGTAGTTATCAAAAGTTTACAGATTCTGTTAATTACTACTTCTCCTCTACATTAGATTGGTGGAAACAAAGCTGGATTGCGATGGCTATATTATTTGCGTTTGTAAATTCACCAATTCTTGGAACGTTACCAGTTGGTTTATATTTGTACTCACAACAAATCATCAATATGTGGCAGCTGATGTTGGGTTTAATCCTACCGTTATCGATTATTCCGAATGCATTCCAAATCATGATGAGTATGGAAATCTACTCCTCAATTGAAACGGGATTCCGCATGATTCGCAAAGTACTTACAATGCCTGAGCTTGTAAGACCTAATCAGGAAGTAACATTATCGAATCAATGTTATCGATTTGATAATGTATCATTCTCGTATGAAAAGGGAATTGAAGTATTACACGATATCAACTTTGAAGTAAAACCAAATTCTGTATTTGCGATTGTTGGAGAAAGCGGAAGTGGAAAGTCTACAATTGCCAAGTTAATGGCTGGATTCTTTGATGCGGATGATGGAAGAATTTACTTTGGTGACCAAGATGTCAAAAGTATACCAACATCACAACTTATGAAACATGTAGCGTATGTTGCACAAGACAACTTCTTATTTGACACAAGCATTCGTGAGAATCTAAAGATCGCAAAAGCAGACGCAACGGATGAAGAGATTCAAAAGGCCTTGAAAGCGGCGAACTGTTTAGAGCTGATTGAACGATTGCCGGAAGGTTTAAATTCAAATGCGGGTGATTGTGGTAAGTTCCTTTCGGGTGGTGAAAGACAACGCATTACGCTTGCTAGAGCGATGCTAGCAGATGCGCAGTGCATCATTCTTGATGAAGCTACTGCATATGCGGATGTTGAAAACGAAGCGAAGATTCAAGAAGCACTAAGCCGATTAATGAAGGATAAGACACTGATTGTTGTGGCTCATCGACTGAATACAATTGTAGGTGCGGATCAAATTATGGTGTTGGCTCATGGCAAGATTGAAAGCATCGGAACTCACAAAGAATTAATACAGAATTCTTCTGCGTATCAAAAACTATGGCAAAGCTACAGTGGTAAGGAGGTGGTTGAATGAACTACTTTCGTAGATTATTTGAATTAGTTGGAAAAGATAAAGTAAAGTTTATCTTTGGCTTATTCTTTGCGTTCTTTAAGAACTTTAGTTTTATGTTTATATTTGGCGCGTTGTATATTGCGTTCTTAAATATACATGCATTAACAACTACGGTGATATGGAATTGCCTAATGATTATGATTGGTGGAATCTTGTTCCACTTTGTATTCCGTTACTTGGAGGATATCCTTGTTTCGGCGGAAGGCTACGTCATGTTTAGAAATTTCCGCTTGCAGGTAGGAGATGAATTAAAGAAAGCTCCATTAGGATATTTCGATGACGCAAAACTAGGAAATATTCAAGGTGCTATGACGACATCAATAAACGCACTTGAAAATTTTACAATGATGTTAGTCACTGGCGTGATTGCTGGATTTGGAATTTCAATCTTATTAACCATTGCAATGTTAAAGATGAATGTATCATTGGGATTATTCATGATTCCTGTGTTAGTGATACTATCGTTCACCTTAGGCAAACTTTATAAAATCGCAATGAGAAATGTACCACTACAACATAAAGTTGAACAAGAGATGAATTTTGCGGTAATCGATATGATTCGTGGTATGTCTGTTTTAAGAACATATCCAATTAACGAAGATAATCCTGTTAAAAATATGATTCAGGAAAAGGCAAAAGACCTTTATGAAAAGAAGAAGGAAGTTGATATTCGTTGTGAGGTAGAGTTTTCATGGCGTGCTAAAATTTATAGTTTTATCGTAAATGCCGCGAGTGTTATCTTAATCATTCTTACAGTTCATCTATACATGCATGAAGAGATTAACTTTGCGAATTGTATGACCATGTTGGTGGGATCTTATTTAATCTTCTTAGGCTTAGCTCCATTAAGTGATACAGCTTTCCTATACGCAAAGATCCCTGGTCAACAAAAGTACTTGGATGA
>JABZLU010000004.1:0-20664 GCA_015256605.1 Solobacterium sp. | reverse complement strand
ACATACCACTTTCATTTAAAATGAAAAACGTTAGGTAGACGGAGGAGAAAACAATGCTTAATAATGAAAAATGGCAAGGCTTCCAGGGCAGAAACTGGAAGGAAGAATGCAATGTTCGCGACTTCATCCAAGCAAACTACAAACCATATGATGGTGATGAAAGTTTCTTGGCTGACGCAACAGATGCGACTAACAAGCTTTGGGGCAAGTTACAGGAATTGCAGAAGGCTGAACGTTCAAAGGGTGGCGTTCTAGATGAAGAGGCTGATGTAGTATCAGGTTTAACTGCGTATGGCCCAGGCTATATTGATGAATCCTTAAAGGATTTGGAAAAGGTTGTAGGTCTTCAGACAGACAAGCCTTTGAAGAGAGCGTTTATGCCTTATGGTGGTATCCGTATGGCAGAAGAAGCTTTATCTACATATGGCTATACACCAAATCCAGAATTACATAAGATTTTTACAGAGTATCACAAGACACATAACCAGGCAGTATTTGATGCGTATACACCAGAGATGAAGGCTGCTAGAAGTAGCCACGTTATCACTGGTTTACCAGATACTTATGGTCGTGGACGTATCGTTGGTGACTACCGTCGTGTAGCTTTATACGGTGTTGACCAATTGATCGCGTGGAAAGAAGAAGATAAGTTAAACTGTGGCGATGGCACAATGGTTGATGATGTCATCCGTCAAAGAGAAGAACTATCTGAACAGATTCGTGCATTAGAAGGCATGAAGAAGATGGCTGCTGTATATGGATATGATATTTCCGGTCCAGCATCCAACGCTAAGGAAGCAGTTCAGTGGTTATACTTCGGTTACTTAGCAGCTATCAAGACACAGAATGGTGCTGCGATGTCTGTAGGACGTATTTCTACATTCTTAGATATTTATATCGAAAGAGACTTAGAAGCAGGCACATTAACAGAAAGCGAAGCACAGGAATTAATTGACCATATCGTTATGAAGTTCCGTATGGTTAAGTTTGCTCGTATTCCTGCATATAATGAATTATTCTCTGGTGACCCAGTATGGGCAACACTAGAAGTTGCAGGTATGGGTATGGATGGTCGCTCTATGGTTACAAAGAACGACTTCCGTTTCTTACATACATTAGAAAATATGGGTCCTTCACCAGAACCTAACTTAACAGTATTGTACTCATCCCGTTTACCAGAAAACTTCCGTAAGTATGCGGCTAAGATTTCTGTCACAACAAGTTCTATTCAGTATGAAAATGACGATGTAATGCGTCCTGAATGGGGAGATGATTACAGCATCTGCTGCTGCGTATCTGCTACACAGACAGGTAAGGAAATGCAGTTCTTCGGTGCTCGTGCAAACCTCGCAAAGGCACTTCTATACGCTATCAATGGTGGTGTAGATGAGAAGAGCTTCAAGCAAGTTGGACCAGCATATCGTCCAATTACTTCTGAATACTTAGACTACGCTGAAGTAGAAGCGAAGTATCTACAGATGTTGGATTGGTTAGCAGGTTTATATGTAAACATCTTGAACCTCATCCAATACATGCATGATAAGTATTACTATGAAGCAGCTGAAATGGCTTTAATTGATACAGATGTTAGAAGAACATTCGCTACTGGTATTGCTGGATTCAGCCATGTTATTGACTCACTATCCGCAATCAAGTATGCAAAGGTTAAGACAGTTCGTGATGAAAATGGATTAGTTGTTGACTATGAGATAGAGGGAGACTTCCCTAAGTATGGTAATGATGATGACCGTGCAGATGAAATCGGTGTATGGTTATTGAAGACATTCATTACAATGATCAAGAAGCACCACACATACCGTAACTCAGAAGCTACAACTTCAATTTTGACAATCACATCAAATGTTGTTTATGGTAAGTACACAGGTAATATGCCAGATGGTCGTCGTGCTTGGACACCATTAGCTCCAGGTGCTAACCCATCTTATGGTGCAGAGCAGAATGGATTACTTGCATCACTAAACTCATTAACAAAACTTCCATATCACTGGGCATTAGATGGTATCTCTAATACACAGACAATGGATCCTAATGCATTAGGTCATAGCGATGTTGAAAGATCTAACAACCTTGTAAACGTATTAGATGGTTACTTTGACCAAGGTGCTCACCACCTCAACGTTAACGTCTTCGGTAAGGAGAAGCTCGTTGATGCGATGGAACATCCAGAGAAGCCAGAATACGCTAACTTCACAATCCGTGTTTCCGGATATGCAGTTAAGTTTATCTCTCTAACAAGAGAACAACAGTTAGACGTTATCGCAAGAACATTCCACGATCATATGTAATCGTTCTTGTGTAAAACAGGACTATAGTTTGATAAAATGACTCTGTTATCTACAGAGTCATTTTTATCAAAAAGATATAAAGGAGTGAGAATATGAAAGGACGCATACATTCATTTGAAACCTTCGGGGCAGTTGATGGGCCTGGAGTACGATTTATCATATTTTTAAAAGGTTGTAATATGCGTTGTAAATATTGCCATAATCCAGATACTTGGGAGATGGCTGGAGGAGAACTCTATACCGCAGAAGAAGTATTACAGAAGGCATTACGCTATAAAAACTACTGGGTCAATGGTGGTGGAATCACTGTATCTGGTGGAGAAGCTTTATTACAAATAGATTTCATGATTGAACTATTTGAACTAGCACATAAGCATGGTATCCACTGTACTTTAGATACAGCGGGCAATCCATTTACATATGAAGAGCCATTCTTCTCAAAGTTTGAAAGACTTATGAAAGTAACAGACTTGGTACTCTTTGATTTAAAAGAGATTGATGATAAAGTGCATCGATATCTAACAGGCGCATCCAACGAAAATATTCTAGAGTGTGCGAAGTATCTTTCCGATCATCATATTCCAATGTGGATTCGACATGTTCTGGTTCCGGGCATTACCGCAAATGAAGAGGATTTAAAGAAACTCAGAGAATTTATCGACACGTTAGATTCCGTTGAAAGAGTAGAAGTGTTACCATATCATGTATTAGGTATCTCGAAATACGAGAAGATGGGTATCAGTTATCCTCTAATGGATACACCGCAACCTACAAAAGAACAGATTGAAACTGCAGAGAGGATTTTGGGGGTGAAGAAATGAGTGATATTCTCGGCATTGAAAAGAAAAGAAACTTACGTGATCTAGGTGGTTACAAGACCCAAAATGGTAAACATGTTAAGAAAGGGTATTTCTTTCGTAGCAGTCGCTTAATGGACTTTGATCAAGCAGAACTTGAAATCTTGAATTCTTTACATATCAAGAAGATTTATGATTTACGTTCAAAGGAAGAAGTGAAGGATGCACCAGATCCAGAGCTACAAGGTGCCGAATATATTCATTCATCCGCTGCAGCACGTGCTGATGGAACAGAAGTAAACTTTTCGCCAGCTGCACTCATCGCAGAAAATGTCTATTCCAAAGAAAGCAATGATGAATTTACACATAAGGTGTATGGTAACTTACCATTCTCTTATGCATATAAGAGAATGTTTGAAGATATTGTGGCAGGCAATGTGCCAATCCTATTCCATTGTTCCGCTGGAAAAGATCGTACAGGAATTGCGGCAATCTTAATTCTACTAGCACTTGGTGTAGACGAAGAAACAGCGATGTATGACTACATGTTAACGAATGAATACCGTAAGGAATATATCGAACGTTTCAAGAAGGATTTCCCACTGACAAAATTAGATGGGGAACTTGCGGGTATGTTACTGGCGTATGAGGGAGTGACATACACCAACGCTGATTATTCGCTCAAGCGTATTAAAGAGAAGTATGAAAACTATGATGAATACTTTGAAAAAGAATACAATCTTGATAAAGACGCATTACAAAGACTAAGAGACTTATACACAGAATAAGCGGCAGAAATATCTGTCGTTTTCTATTTGTTGTTTTGTATTATTTTGCGAAAGGTATATGATTACATATGGAGAAATACAATGGAATTATCAAAGAAACAGAAAAACTTGATAGCGAATATATTAAAGAATGGAATACCAATACTAATATTGTTGTTTATTCTGAACTTCTTTTATCAAGAGACAAGAAAATATGATTTTGTAGGGGTTTGGTTTCCGGATTATGAAGATGATATTACTATCCAGTTTAATCCAGATTATTCAGGTGTTTATTATGATGATCTTACAAAGATTGCCTTTCATTGGAAGAACCACGGTAACCAACTTGAGATGACAATGAATGATGAAACGAAAGTCTATCGATACACGATAGAAGGGAAAGATATCCACCTACAATCGGATGATGAATCCTTCATTCTATATAAATACGGAAATTAATTAGCAATCATTTAATTATTGTGATAATAATAAAAAGCCTTTAAATAAAGGTTTTTTATATATTTTTAATATAAAGTATAAAAAATATTATATATTTTTAGCACTTAAGTATTGACAGTGCTAAAAATATGAGTATATTAGTATGTGTAAGGTGAAAGACCTTAGGAGGTATATGATATGAAATATATGACAACAAGAAAGAATGATTTATTCAATGATATGTTTGATGATGTGTTTAGAGCTCCAGTATTCACAGGAAATAATATTTTGAAGACAGATGTTCGCGAGAAAGATGGAAAGTACATCTTGGAAGTAGAAGTTCCTGGATATAAGAAAGATGAAGTATCCATTAGCTTATTCAATGGTAATCTAACAATCAGTGCTACTCGTTCATCTACAGAAGAAGAGAAGGATGAGAAGGGCAAAGTATTACGTCAGGAGAGATTCAGTGGTAATACATCCCGTACATTCTATGTAGGTGATGCAATTAAGGATACAGATATCCACGCTTCATTCGATAATGGTATCTTAACAATTGAATTACCAACAGAACAGAAGAAAGAAGAAGAAACAAAGAAATTTATCGAAATTCTATAACTGGAAGAAATTCCAGTTTTTTTATGCACCTCAAATTTAGAATCTAAATGCAACGGTAAAGAATAAAAATGACCTATAGAGTCTAGCACAATGATGCCTGCAAAGACAACGTTGAAAGGAGAAACTATGAGTCACCATAAGCATCTGATACTAGAAGAGCGAGAACTGGCACTAAAATATTTTATTGTTTTACATCGACAAATTGAAATTTCTATACTTCTATACATTTTTGATTTTTGTCTAAATGTTCGTTACATGCTTTGCCCATTTTTTAATGGCGGCATTGGTGCGCTTTGTGATTGCTTCATGATAAAGCCTGTATCCTGCAATATCATGTTCTTTTAGATATGTCACAGCTTTTTTGCTACCAAAGTAAAACATATCCCGAAGCAGAAAATAATCGGTTATACTCTCCCATAAAAATGCTAAAGCACGGTAATTTCCCTCATCGTCATTCTTTTCCACGCGATGCATGGTCTTTTGTATCCACTCAGTGATGAAGGTTTTTTCTTCCTTTGGGAGGACGGAGTTCTCTGCCACATAGGTTCTTACCCGACGCTTTAAATCGGCTGCAAGGTCGTCAGTATCATAAATAATGTTTCCGTCATATACAGTCAGAAACGCATCGAGTTCCTCCCTGGTGACTTCTGCTCGTGTAAAAATAAAGCAGTCCAATGGGATTCCGTCAATCACCATACTGTCATGTTTTGCGGTTTTTTCTTCAACGATAATCATGCAGTCAAAATCGCTGTATTCGTCATTCGTTCCGCACTGGAAAGAGCCATATGTAATCAGCGCAAGTGGCTGATATTTTTCTTTCAGATACTCTTGATACTTCTCCATTCTTAACACCACCAGATTCCAGTTTATATTATACAACATTTATATTTTATGCTATTTTTAATCTATTCTTTACATTCCAAGTTTAATATTTTCTCTATCCCTAAAAGGAGAATTCTTTAGATAATGTGCAATTCCCCTTTCCAAAGACTCATCATCCGTGGAAACGTGGAACCAATGAAAATATTAATGGACTTCGCATAGAATATTTTCCAAAAGGAAAATATGTTACCGACATATCTGAAGAATATGTAAAGAAAATGTTCGATAAACGGAATAAGCAACCAAAAACATGCTTGCGGATATAGAACATCATATGAAATATATTATTCAACCATGCTGCGCTTTACTTGAAAATTCAGGACATATAAAAACAGCCCTGTGGCTGTTAGTTGAAATTGATATCACCTGCATTCGTTTTGATGAGAATCTCACCTTTTCCATCACCGACAATATAGTTTTTATGGCGGAGCTTTTGATATGGTAAATCATCGTCAAAATCAATATCTCCGAAGTTTGTGGAGAGACTTGCACGGTAGTCTTTTGTTTCTGTTGTCATATCAATATCGCCAGCAGTAGATGTTACTTGGATGTTTTGGATTTCTCCATGAACATCTAAATCAATGTCACCTGCAGTTGTTTTTACTTCGATGATAGGAGAGGATACTTCCATATCGATATCGCCTGCAGCTGCGGAGAGTTGAATGACATTGGCGGCGTGTTTTTGAATATCAATATCTCCAGCTGCGATATTGGCATATAGATTACCTGTTGTATTTGTTAAGTCCACATCACCAGCAGATAGCTTCATGCTAATTTCATCGAAGTTGGAATCGGAGACATCTAAGTCACCTGCCAACATCGTAAAGTCGGCACGTTTCATTTCAACGCGGCTAAGAGAAACATCTCCAGATTTATTATGACAGTTGAATTCATCAAGTTTAATATCGTTGATATCTACATCACCAGCAGGTGCTTCCATTGTGATTGTTGAAACACTAGTTGGGATTTGAACGGTCAAGTCACCGCTACCAGACACAAGAATCGTAGCGGTTGTATCGTTTATTTCACAATGAATTCCATCAGTTGTAGGATTTCTAAAGATACTTTGTGACTGGGTAAATTCATAGCGGAGTTCATTTCCTTTTTCTAGAGATATATCCAAGGATGACAGTAATGTCTCGCTGTGAATCACTAAGTGAGCGATGGAATCTGGAAGTGTTTCAGTCTGAGGATCTGAATAGTACTGCGCTGTATTCTTCTTACGGTCAATATTAACTGTAAAGTTTTTTGCATGGCCAAGTGCTTCATCTGCGATACGTGTAAACGCATGGAAGGCTGTAGATAATCCTTCTTTTAAATCTTGATAGTCTTTACTTTTCTGTTCTTTATGAACAGTTTCTTTTTCTCCACCCATCATATGGATATTTTCTAAAACGTCGTCAATCGTACCGAGATCATTCATGATTTCTTCTTCGCTTCTTCCTTCGCTAATTCCTTCTTGGAAGTGTGCTTCGAAGGCATCGAGAATATCTTTCTTAAAACTTGGAGAGTAGTTTGCGAGAGCTTGATTCAAAGCTGCTAAGTATTCATTTTTTGTCATATCAGTTTTTCCACCTTTTGAACGAATGTAATCCATTCTTCTTTCTGTTGTTGTTGATAAAGTTTTCCTTCTTCTGTTAAATGATAGTATTTTCGAGCTGGGCCACCGGATGATTCCACAAGATAGGTTTCAAGATAACCGTTATCTTTTAGTCTTTTTAGTATTAAATATAATGTTCCGGCAGTGACGGACATTTCTTGGGAAATATCTTCAGTTAGTTCGTATCCATACTTGTCGTCTTTTACTAACTTCGAAAGAACGCATAATTCTAAAACACCTTTTTTAAATTGTGCATCCATTATTTTTCCTCCTTGCAAGTAGAATATAACACATACTATTATGTAATGCAATATAGTATGTGAAAAAATATACTCCGTTTGGAGTATATTAGAGTAAATGAATTTGGTGTGCTTCGCATTCATCGACCATATCTTGTGGCCAGATAGAGGCTTGTACTTCACCGACATGAGCTTTATTCAGCAGTAACATGCACAATCTGGATTGGCCAATACCGCCACCGATTGTATATGGGAGTTCACATTTTTGAATCATCTGGTGATATGGGTAATGGAGACGTTCTTCCGCATTGCGGATACGGCATTGTTCTACGATGGAGTTTTCATCGACACGAATACCCATACTTGAGATTTCTAATGCACGTTCTAGTGATGGTAACCAAAAGAATAAATCTCCATTGAGGTTCCAGTCGTCATAGTCAGGTGCACGGCCGTCATGTGGCTTTCCACTATGCTTTAAAGCGTGACCAATTCGTTTGATGAAGACACATTTCTTTTCTTTTGTGATTGCGTCTTCACGTTCTTTTGGTGAAAGGCCTGGGTACATGTCTTCTAATTCTTGGGAATCGATGAAGAATACATCATTTGCTAGATGACACACTGCTTGTGGGTATTTATACCAGATTTCATGTTCCATGTGTTTGATGACTTTGAAGATTGTACGTACTGTTTCCTCTAGCATCGCTTCTGTACGTTCTTCTTTGGTGATAACTTTTTCCCAGTCCCATTGGTCAACGTAAACAGAGTGTAAGTTATCTAGTTCTTCATCACGACGAATCGCATTCATATTTGTATATAATCCATCATGAACTGCAAAGTTATATTTCTTGAGCGCGAAACGTTTCCACTTGGCAAGAGATTGTACAACTTCAATTGTTTCATTTGGCATCTCTGCAATATCGAATGATACAGGGCGCTCTATACCATTCAGGTTATCATTCAAACCAGTACTCTTTGGAACGAATAATGGAGCGGAGATTCTAGATAGGTGCATCTCTCTTCCAAACTCCTTTTGGAAAGTATCACGGATATATTTGATGGCTTCCTGTGTTTGTCGTACATCAAGAATAGGATCGTAGTCTTTAGGTATTACTAATTGCATAACATCACCTCATAGTGTGTTTAATTTTAACACAGAATGAAGATCTTGAGATAGAGAGAAATCATGTAATTTGATGGCTTTTTGCGAATGGAATTAGTGAGATACCATGCATATATGCGGTGGTGTGTATATTCCTTGAAAAATTCAATTATCTTTCATACAATATAACACGATTAAGGAGTGTAATGATGACACGTTATGATATAGCAATTATCGGTACTGGCCCAGCAGGATTAGAGGCAGCCATTACCGCGAAGGTGCGTAATAAAAATATTATCTTATTTGGTTCAAAGGACTTGAGCCAAAAGATGCAGGTGGTGAAACATCCAATTCTAAACTACTTGGGTTTACCATCTAAAACAGGTGTAGAGATGGCTAATGTATTCCAACAGCAGTTGGATGAACTTGGAATCTCGATTACAGAAGAGAAGGTTTCCAATGTATATGCGATGGGTGAATACTTTGCATTACAGTTAAACAACAGTGAAATGGTTGAAGCGACTTCTGTCATTCTGGCGATTGGTGTTGTGGCTGGTAAGCCATATACTGGTGAGGAGAATTTCTTGGGTCGTGGAGTTAGCTATTGTGCAACTTGTGATGCGCCTTTATATAAAGGAAAGGTTGTTGCGGTTGTGGCAGGCAGTCAGGAAGAAGAAGTGGAAGCTGACTTTCTTGGCGAAGTGTGTGAAAAGGTATATTACTTCCCACAATATAAAGATGAACCACAGTTAAATAGTAAGAACATTGAAATTCATCATGAAAAACCTGTTGAGATTACAGGTATGATGAAGGCAAACAAACTGAAGACAGATCAGGGTGAATATGCGGTAGATTGTGTATTTATCTTACGACCAACACAATTCCCAGGCTCACTTGTGCCTGGACTTGAAATTGCAGGAAATGCAGTCAAGGTTGATTTACAGATGAAGACAAACTTACCAGGCTTATTTGCGGCAGGTGATATTACAGGACAGCCATATCAATATATCAAAGCGGCTGGTCAAGGAAACGTTGCGGCATTATCTGCAGTAGCGTACATTGATGAATTAAAGAGAAAGAAACAATAGGTGATAAACATGGCAGGACAGAAAATAGACGCACTTAAATTGGAAAATCAATTATGTTTTCCGCTCTATGCGGCTGCTAGAAAGATTACAGCAGCGTATACTCCTATCTTAAAACCACTTGAAATGACATATACACAATATATCGTGTTCTTGGTGTTATGGGAGAAGGATGATATTTCCGTAGGTGAGTTGTGCGAACGATTATATCTAGATAGTGGAACTATCACTCCATTATTAAAGAAGATGGAAGATAAGAATTGGTTAACAAGAACGCGTTCTAAATTAGATGAGCGTGTGGTAATGATTAAGTTAACAAAAGAAGGCAAGAACATGAAGAAGCATTGTGCAGATGTTCCTGCAAAGGTTCGTTCTTGTGTATGTCTTAACCAGGATGAATCACTGGACTTATATAAAGCACTTTATAAGATTCTTGAAGAGAAAAAATAAGCTATGTCAATTGACGTAGCTTTTTATATGCATGCATGTGACACAAATTATTTCTGATTGTGTTTCTCCTTGATTTCTTTCTGATACTCTCTTGAAACTTGCATGGTATAGCGATACCAAGATTCAAAATAATCAGAAAGACAAGAATCGTGTAACAGTGCCTTTGTGCGTAGGATGTTTTGTGCTTCACGACCAGTGTCTAGGATTGGAAGTTGGTGTTCTAGTTTATATTGGATGATACTTTCTACAGCGTGCATACGCTGCTCAAATAATTGAACAAGCTGCGTATCAATGTCGTTAATTTCTAAGCGTTTTTCATCTAATAATGTCATAATAATAACCTCGTATGTTTATCTTATCAGATATGAAAAAAGGGCTCAACGCCCTTTACTCTGCTTCTTCACTGAATTGTGAATTATAGAGATTTGCGTAGAACCCATTTTTGGCAAGTAGTTCATCATGAGTACCGATTTCCACAATATCACCATGATCCATAACTAAGATCATATCTGCGTTTTTAATGGTAGATAAGCGGTGTGCAATGATGAAGGATGTCTTACCTTTCATTAGGTTTTCCATACCTTTTTGAATTAAGATTTCTGTACGTGTATCTACGGATGAGGTTGCCTCATCTAGGATTAAAATCTTAGGGTCACTCAAGAAGGCGCGTGCAATGGTGAGTAACTGTTTTTGTCCTTGTGAGATATTTGTGGATTCTTCGTTGATAACTGTTTGATATCCATTTTCAAGTGTACGAATGAAATGGTCGACGTAGGCTTGGTCTGCCGCATGCATGACTTCTTCATCGGTTGCGTTTAATTTGCCATAGCGGATATTATCCATGATAGTGCCAGAGAATAGCCAAGCATCTTGTAATACCATACCGAAGCTATTGCGTAACTGACCACGTGCAATATCTTTTGTGTTAATGCCATCGATAAAGATGTTGCCGCTATTTGTTTCGTAGAAGCGCATCAGAAGTTTGACAATTGTAGTCTTTCCGGCACCTGTTGGTCCAACAATCGCAACCTGTGCACCTTGTTTAATGTGTGCGCTGAAGTTATGGATGATTGTCTTTTCAGGTGTATACCCAAAGACAACATTTTCAAATGTGACTTGGCCCTTAAGAGTACTATTACCATATTTATCCATGATATTGATAGAGTTGGCTTTATCAGGAGTTTGTTCTGGCTCTTCTAGGAATTCAAATACACGTTCAGCAGCAGCTGCAGTCGATTGTAGTACGTTCATAATCTGTGCTGTCTGTGTGATTGGTTGATTAAAGCTACGTACGTATTGTATAAAGGCTTGAATATCACCGATTGCGAGGCCGTTATGAAGGGATAAGTATCCACCAAGTACACAACATCCAACATAACCAATATTTCCAATCAAGCTTGTAATTGGCTGCATTAATCCACTAATAAACTGTGACTTCCAAGCGGATGTATACAGTTCTTCATTCATCTTGTTAAATGTGCTTATGGAACGTTCTTCACCATTGAAGGCTTTCATAACGATGTGGCCACCATACATCTCTTCAATATGACCATTGACTTCACCGAGTGTCTTTTGTTGTTGGATGAAGTACTTCTGCCCATTTTTGACAACTGACATTGCCGCAACTGCGGAAAGTGGCACAATAATCAAAGCCATTAATGTCATCTGCCATGAAATGGTAATCATCATGTATAGAATACCAATAATGGTAATTAAGGAAGTAAAGATCATCTGTATCGATTGTGTTAGTGACTGTGACATCGTATCAACGTCATTTGTAATACGTGATAATACTTCACCATGCGTTTGTTTATCGTAATAGTTTAGTGGTAAACGATTGATCTTCAAAGAGATTTCTTCTCTTAAGCGATACGTTACCTTCTGTGTAACACCTGACATAATCCATGCTTGAATGTAGGAGAGAATGCCAGAGAGTACGTATATACAAAGTAGTAATATAAGTAGTGTATGTTTAATTCCATCGATATCGATGGAACCTGTCCCGCTGTATTTGGCAATTAATCCTTGGACTAGCTTTGTGGTCGCATTGCCTAAAATTTTAGGACCAATGATTGTGAAGATGGTTGAGCCAACCGCAAAGAGAATGACGAAGAAGATTGCGATGCGGAATGGTTTTAGATACTTTAGTAAAGTAGATAAAGTTTTGGATAAGTTTTTCGCTTTTTCGTTAGAAGCACTCATCATCATACGTCTTTGACTCATTCTCCCAACTCCTCTCTACTTAACTGTGAGTGTGCGATTTCTTGGTAGACTTCACAATTCTTTAATAATTCTTCGTGTGTTCCAATGCCTGCCATCTTACCTTGATCTAAAACAATGATCTTATCTGCATGCATGATAGAACTAATACGTTGTGCAACAATAAATACTGTTGCGTGTTTTTTAGCAATGAGTCCCGCAAGTGCAGTACGTAGTTTTGCGTCAGTCGCATAGTCTAATGCACTAAAGGTATCATCGAAGATATATACCTGTGCATCTTTCGCAAGTGCTCTTGCGATGGAGAGACGTTGTTTCTGACCGCCAGATACGTTTGTGCCACCTTGGGCAATTGGCTCATTTACTCCATTTGGCATACGGTCCACGAATTCCTTCGCTTGTGATATGGTGAGTGCTTCTTCCATCTTTTCATCACTTAGATTTTCATCTGCGTAGCGAAGATTGGATGCGATTGTGCCACTAAAGAGAATTCCTTTTTGAGGAACATAACCAATGCGATTACGTAATTCTTTTTGGGATACATCACGAATATCAATATCCCCAAAACGTATTGCGCCTTCGGTAACATCAAAGAAACGAGGTAGTAAGTTAACTAATGTAGTTTTACCAGAACCTGTTGATCCAATAAAGGCAACAGTCTCTTCAGGGTTAGCTGTAAAGTGAATATCTTCCAACACATTTTCTTCCGCATTAGCATATTTAAATGAGACATGGTCGAAGGTAATTGGTACATTTTCTTTTGGTAAGTGTTTCGGTTCAACTGGGTCATGAATCGTAGGTTCTGTTTCGAGTATTTCGAAGATACGATTTGCGGAAACGGAGGAACGAGGAACCATGATAAAGATCATCGCAATGATCATAAATGACATTAGAATTTCAGTTGCGTATTGTAGGAAGGCCATCATATCACCAATCTGCATCGTACCTGCATCAACTTGGTTTGTGCCAATCCATATAATTGCGACAGACAATGCACTTAACGCAAAGGTCATGACTGGCATTGGTAATCCCATTACTCGATTTAAGAATAGATTCAATTTTGTAATATCATCATTTACTTTTTTGAAACGTTGTTCTTCATACTTCTCATTATCAAATGCACGAATGACTAACATACCTTCAAGTTGTTCACGAGATACACGATTTAATTGGTCTACAAGCTCTTGTGACTTCTTAAACTTCGGAATTGTGAAGGAGAAGATAACAATCATAAGTGTAATCAAACCGGCAACACTCCATGCAAGCAAGGAAACAAGTGAAGAGTAATGAATGACTTTAAATAGGGAAGTGAATCCCATAAATGGTGCGAACAATACAATTCGTAAGAACATTGTTAGAACTGTTTGAACCTGCTGTATATCATTTGTTGTACGTGTAATAAGAGATGCGGTTGAAAAGCGTGAGAATTCTGCAGAAGAGAATGTTTCAACTTTTGCAAATACATCACGACGTAAATCACGGCTGGCTGCAGTAGCAGTTCGTGAAGAAAGATAGGCTGAACCAATCGCACAAACTGTAGCGAGTAATGATATCGCTAGCATCCAAAGACCTTCCTGCATGATATAGCGATTCTGGATGGCTGCTGTATCCATCTGTAAGTCTTGATAAACTTTTTTAACAGCTAATGTTTGTGCGGCAGTTAGATTTGCGTCAGTATATTTCGCAAGCATCGCATCAAACTGATCTACTATCTGTTCTTTCAGTTGTGGTTGTAGTGATAGTGCTTGATACAACTGTGAAGAGCTATTGAGTTTGAAATTTTTTAGTATCTCTTCATTTTCTAATAACGATGTCATTAGTAACGGCTTTTTAATCGCATCTTCAAGAGAACTATCTGGATGATCCTTTAAAACATAGATATCTTCTTTTTCTGCTAGAGGATATTTCTTGGTATAAGAAGTATCACCCTGAGAAACTTGAACATAGTTATTTTCTAGGATAGATTTACTTTCTTCATCCATAAAGACTTGAAGATGCTTATAAGTTTCTTCCGACATTGCAGAGGGAATAGACTCTGTAATGCCACCATATTGAATGCCGTAGGTAATAATCTTTGACATATGGTCTGGTAAGGCAAGCTGTGCTTGTACTTGGGCGAATACCAATACAATGACAGCTACTACCGAGATCCAATAGGGTTTTAAATAACGAAATGCTTTTAACATATTGTTTTCTCCATTTTAGAACATATTTATATTACCACGGTAATATAAATACTACAACTAAGTTATAATAACACTTGCCCTAAGTAATAGAATGATGATAAAGTAGTACTTGGAGATAATATGAAAGATAACAAGAAGAATGAAATTAGAGAGATTGCGTTAAATCTATTCCGCAATCATACATACGATAGTGTTAGTGTAAATCGCATTGCAAAAGAAGCTGGCATCTCAAAGAATACCTTCTATTATTATTTTTCTAGTAAAGAAGAACTAATTATGGAAGTATTTAAGCCAGAACTTTTATTTGATGATGCGGTTATGATTAAATTATCTTCTCTTACGAAAGTGGAAGATCAAATTAGGGCGATCTATCAATCCGCAATCCAGTATTTTGTCCGATTAGGGAAGCCAATTGTAAAGGTTGTGATTCAAGCAAATCTAAATTATGATTTTGCGAAAAATGAAATGCCTAAGCCAAGCGAGATGCCAGCAATTGCACAAGTACTAATAAACATCTTCAAGCGTGCAATTGATGAAAAGGTGATTCGTACAGACTTACAGCCAGTAGAACTGATGAAGTTATCCGCAATTGTATTAACAGGTTGTTTACAAATCTGGGCTACTGCACCACATGATATTGATTTGGAAAAGTTCTACATGAAGAATGTAGGATACATGTTGAATATAAAATAAAAAGAATTGCGCTTGTGCAATTCTTTTACTTTAGAAATCTTTTGAGTGGTAATCGTGTATGCAAAATCACCGCCATGATTGCGCCAAAGCTAGCCTGAACAATCTGGAATGGTAGCTTGAGCATTGCGGCTTCTGGACTTGCATAGAAGAATGAACGTCCAAATGTATATCCAACAACCATGATGATTGCGCCAATAGTTACCGCCACAACATAGTCCTTTAAAGTAGGATGTTCCTTCTTAGATATTAATAGAGAAATTACAACTGCCTGTAAACCGTGAGTAACAAGTGAAACAAACATTGGTGTTGGATAGAAGAACAAGTCACCAAGGAATGAACCAAGACCACCTACAATGAAAGCCTCAACAGGGTTTAACATGAGTGCGGCAGTCACAATGACTAAGTCATTGAAATATAGATGACCACCTGGTACTGGGATACTGAATGAAGATAAAACTATCGTCATCGCTAGTAACATTGCGATTACAGTAAATCTTTTAACTGAAATATTCATAAAACCTCCAAATATGTGTATATTTTAAATACTTTCTGGTTATCTGCATATACCCAGAAATGTTATAATTTATATGACCAGATTGGAATAAAATATGAACAATAAAACCAAAGCATACATGGATCTCTATTTAAAAATTCGTAATGATATTATTCATGGAGTATATCAAACAGGGGATAAGCTGCCTTCAAAACGTATCCTAGCAGATAAAGAAAATGTCAGTGTGATAACAGTCGCACATGCATATGAACTACTAGCATCAGAAGGATATATCACTTCTCGTATGAGAAGTGGATATTACGTAAGTTATCTTGAGAAAGATTTTTTTAGTACCAAAGAAGATAGTAATATCGAGATTTTACCAGAGATACAGATTATCAATGAAAAGTTATTTTCTTCCAATGTATTTGCGATGGCTGCGCGTAAAGTATTAAGTATGCGACAGGATGTATTACTGACAAAGTCACCATGGAATGGATTGTTGTATCTTCGTAAAACAATTGCGTCATACTTAGCACGTGTTCGTGGAATCTATGTGGATCCAGAACAGATTATCATTGGTTCTGGTTCCGAATATTTTTATGGAATTCTGGTGAGTATGATTGGACGTGATAAGGTATATGCGATTGAAAGACCGTCGTATGAAAAAATCTCACTCATGTATGAAGCAGAGAATGTAAAACTTATACACATGAAACTTGGGAAGAATGGTATCCTAAATTCAGAACTGCAAAAGAATCATGCGGATGTATTACATGTGACGCCATATCATAGTTATCCATCAGGCAGTACAACAGATATCAACAAGAGAAAACAATATATCCACTGGGCAAAGGAAAATCATGCATGGATAGTAGAAGATGATTATGATTCTGAATATACCTTAGGAATGAATGGTAGAGAAACACTATATGCTTTAGATGATGAACAAGTAATCTATCTAAATACTTTCTCCAATACCATCGCACCATCTGTTCGAATAGGATATATGATATTACCAAAGAAGAACCTAAAGGAGTTTCAAGACAGAATCTCTTTCCGCTCCAATACGGTTTCAACATTAATGCAGTATATCGTTGCGGAGTTAATACAGAATGGAAGCTTTGAAAGACATATCAATCGTGTGAGAAAGAAAATGAGAAAATGATATGCATGCATGAAAAAAGGAACTAGTGTTCCTTTTTGTATTCCTGTAATGATGTGATTAAGAATGGCATTGCTTGTTCGAAGTTAACACCATAGATATTATGATTTTCTTCTGTCAGTGTTTTATGGATGGATTCTTTTACGTAATCGCAGGCAAGTGTCATTGCTTGTAGGAGGGATAAGCCTTGTAAAAGACCACCGCTGAAGGTGCTTGCCCAAATATCACCTGTACCATGGAAATGTTGGGGTTCTTCTTCGTTGAAGTATGTCGTGTATGTATCTGTATCCTTTTCATATGCATACGCACCGATACGGCCTGGTTCAAATGTTACACCTGTGATAATTGCGGTATGACAACCGAGGTCTGTTAATTGACGTAATACATGTTTGATATAGTCTTCGTCATAGTTTTCCTGATATGGAATATCTAATAAGAAGGAAGCTTCTGTGAGGTTTGGTACGATGATGTCTGCGATGGCACACAAATCACGCATTTTCTTAGTAAATGGAATATCGAAACCCGTATATAGTTTTCCATTATCTGCCATGCATGGATCTACAATTCGTAGGGCATGGGTTCCAAACTCTTCAAATATCTTTTTTGCAAGATCGATTTGTTCGAAGGAACCAAGATATCCTGTATAGATTCCATCGAATGTAAAACCTTCTTTTTGCCAGTGAGCGAGTATTGGATTTACTTCACTGGTTAAATCATGGAAGGTAAAACCTTTGAACATGGTATGTGTTGAAAGTACAGCAGTTGGAATTACGGCAGTTTCAATACCCATCGCGGATAGTACAGGTAAAGCAACTGTTAATGAGCATTTTCCTACACAGGATATATCCTGCATTGTCACAATTTTCTTCATGAGAAATCTCCTCGTCTATAAATCTCATTATAGAAGATGCTAGAAAAGAGAAAATTACCAGATTGATAGAAAATCATATAACCAGATATACTATTTAACTCTTCATGCGTGCATGTTGTTTGCGGTATTGGTTTGGTGTCATATTATATTCTTTTAAGAATAGACGATTGAAGTAACTAGGCTGACCAAACCCACAAGCGTAAGCAATCTCTGTGATTTGTTCGGAAGTTGCGACTAACTTTTCAGCACTCATCTGAAGACGATAACTATTTAAGAAGTCGATTGGGGATTTACCTGTATACTTGTGAAACAAACGAATACAGGTACTTTTGCTGACTTGTCCAGCTTCCGCAATATCTTCTAAACCAATCTTTGAACCAAAATGTTCGTGGATAAAGCTAGTCATATTTCTTTGAATTTGAACATTTGCGTCATATGCTGTGTGAATACTTTGTTTACTTGATTGATATGCTAGATATAAATAGCGAATCACTTTATAAATTAAGGAATACTCCTCGAGTTCATAACCAATTGGCTTTTCATCTTCTAGTGCTTCAATTTCTTTCATAAGAGTATTAATATCCAAGCCAATTCCTTTCTTGATATTAAATTGGATATGCGCAAAAGCATCCTTTTCAAGTAATGGAAGTATATATTTCTCGTAAATATTTTGATCTTTAATAAAATAATCTGGATTGAAAATGATGGTTTTCTTTCTACACTTGAATGTATTATGGTCTTCTGTGTAGATATGATGTAACCTACCACGGTTGATAATACAAATGTTACCTTTATTAATTAGGAATTCTGATCCATCAACATTGCAGTAGAACTTTCCTTCTACAACTTCGATTAATTCAAATGAATTGTGCCAATGTGCTAATTCATCTTGTTTGTGGGTATCAAAATTTTCTTTTTCAATTACGAGTGGAAGTTCTTGATTCATATAGTTCTCCTTTGTTTGACAATATTATACTACTTTATGGCTAAATAATACTATTGAATACACATAATTGATTATATACTATCAATGTCAGCTGAGGAAGCTGTAGAAACTATTGAAAAGGAGATTATAAATTATGAACAATAAATTAAATGTATTATTATCCGACTTAGTCGTTTTCTATCACAAATTACAAAATAAGCACTGGTATGTAAGTGGACAGTCATTCTTCCAGATTCACCCAGAACTTGAGAATTTATATGATGCTGTATTACCACAGGTAGATGCAGTTGGTGAATTAATCTTAATGAATGGTGGTAAGCCAGTTTCAACATTAAAGGAATTCCTTGCGAATGCAAAGATTTCAGAAGGTACAGATGAATACGTAACAAGTGTAAAGACTTTATACTCTGAATTATTACCTGACTATCAGTACCTATTAAAGAGTGTTACAGAAATCAAGGAAGCTGCAGATGCTGAGAACAACTACCTTGTATCTGCGAAGATGGATGAATTTATCGCATCTTACGCTAAGACAATCTGGATGTTAAACCAGGCATTACTATAATCAATAAGTAATATGTTATCCCTGCTAGAATCCCCCTACAACTAGCAGGGATTTCTTTTTGACAAAGCAATAAATCGGAACTATAATTTCTGACGGAAATGGGGTTTTCCAAGATTATAAATCTAAACCGCGATTAGTGCTGATAACTCCTGTAACTTCTTTTTGCTACGGGCATCAGCATTTTTTTCTATGTAAGGAGATAGAGTTATGTTATTTAGTTTTGCGATGATTATTTTAGTTGGCGTAGTATTTGCGATGATTATGCGTAAGCTAGGCTTGCCAAATCTATTAGGGTATTTACTGGCGGGAATCGTATTAGGGCCGTTTGTGTTCAATGTGATTGATACGACAACCTTTCAGATTTCATCTGATATTCGACAGATTGCGCTAATGATTATCTTGATGCGTGCAGGCTTGAATTTAAAGATATCGGATTTAAAGAAGGTTGGACCATCTGCTTTACTAATGTGTTTTGTTCCAGCAAGTTTTGAGATTTTGGGGCTGATGATTTTAGCCCCGATCTTTCTACATTTAGATCTATTGAATGCCGCAATACTTGGAACTGTTTTAGCAGCAGTATCACCAGCAGTTGTTGTGCCGCTGATGTTAAAACTAATGGATGAAGGTTATGGCACAAGAGAAGGGATTCCGCAACTTATTATGGCTGGTGCTTCGATGGATGATGTGTATGTGATTGTGTTATTTACTTCATTATTAACACTTGCCAAGAGTGGAGAATTCAATGCATTATCTTTATTACGTATTCCAACATCAATCTTATTTGGAATTATTTCTGGAATTGTATTAGGTTATGTGCTTTGTAAGTTATATCGTTTGTTGAAATTATCTACAGGGATTGAACTTGCAAGCATGTTTGCGATAGGAATGGTACTCATTACAATCGAAAGAATGATGACGGGTGTTGTGGGGTTCTCTGGATTACTTGCAATTATGGCAATGACTAGTAGCGTACGACATATCAAGCCAGAGATGGCAGATAAATATTCTGCTGTTCTTGCGAAACTATGGCAACCTGCTGAAATCTTCTTATTTGCGTTAGTAGGTGCGAGTGTAAGAATTGATTATGCGGTATCTTTTGGACCGGTTGTTTTGATTGTGATAATCCTAGCGCTACTATTCCGTATGCTTGGTGTATATCTGAGTGTTATGAAAACAAAGTTTAATATGAAAGAAAAGATATTTACGATGATTGCCTATATTCCAAAAGCTACGGTACAAGCTGCGAT
>JABZLU010000049.1:0-6377 GCA_015256605.1 Solobacterium sp. | reverse complement strand
TATGAAGGGTTATAAGTGGATTCGCAATGATGTTGCTGACTTCCAACTTATCACATTGAAAGAGTCTCTACGTATGTTTGAGGAGGGTGGAACAGGTATTCTTTATTACGGATATGATGAATGTGCTTGGTGTAACCGTGCAGTTCCAGAGTTAAATGAAGTCGCAAAGGAATTAAACTTAACGATTTATTACATTGACGCTTCTGCGAAAGTTGAAAAAGATGACTACAAGAAGTTACTAGAATATATTGATCCAGTATTAAAGGTAAACTCTTCAGGTGAAAAAGGCTTCTATGTGCCTGCAGTCATCGGTGTAAAGAATGGTAAGTTAGTTGATTATCATGTATCACTCTTAGATGATTTCGAATTATCAAAGGATGATCCAGATAAACAGTTATCCGATGCACAAAAACAAGAATTACAGGATATCTATCGCAAGATTGCGAAAGAAGTCGCTGACTAATGCAAAAAAGGTTCAATCATTTGGTTGAACCTTTTTTGAAGAATCTATTCTACATTGAACTGTAGCGATGATTATGCTATTTTAAGTGCAAAGATGAGGGAAGTATTATGCCGAAATTATTAACTGTAATTATTCCGTGTTATAACGAAGAGGAAAACATCCGATATTTCTATGAAGAATTCTGTAAGAATGATGCTTACTTTTTGAAACATGCAATCATGTATCAATTACTCTTTGTGGATGATGGATCAACTGATAAAACTGTTACAGAAATCAAGAACTTGCATCAAAAGGATAAACGAATCAAGCTCATCTCATTCTCACGTAATTTTGGCAAGGAAGCCGCAATTTATGCGGGTCTACAACATGCCTCAGGAAACCTCGTCGCAATTATGGATGTAGACTTACAAGATCCACCATCACTATTACCGCAGATGATTGATGAGATTTTTGCAGGTGCTGATCAAGTTGTCGCAAGACGTACAGCACGCAAAGGGGAACCGCGCATCCGTTCTTGGTTTGCAAAAGTATTTTATAAGATTTTAAATTGCTTCTCGCAGACAAAAGTGATGGATGGCGCAAGAGATTATCGTGTCATGAATACAAGGGTAGTTGAGGCAGTACTTTCCGTTACAGAAAAGAATCGATTCTCCAAGGGAATCTTTAGTTGGGTTGGATTTCAGACAAAGTGGATTGCATATGAAAACGTACAACGTAAATATGGTCAATCCAAGTGGTCATTTTGGCAATTATGGAAATATGCATTTGATGGTTTAACCGCATATTCTACAGCACTATTATCCATGTCTTCTTTTGTGGGAGTACTATTTTGTTTGATTTCCTTTTTGATGATTATATTTGTGGTAATCCGTAAGTTAATGTTTGGTGATCCAACTGCTGGTTGGCCATCACTGGTATGTATTATCTTACTAGCATCTGGACTACAATTATTATCCATTGGTGTGATTGGCCAATATCTAGCAAAGACATACATGGAAGTAAAAGATAGACCGGTATATATTGTAAAAGAAAAGCTATAGGAAACTTGTGATGGTAAAGAAACAGCTATATGAGTCGGAAAGTATTGATTTAAGGATTCGGGAAGTGATTCCAGTTTCGTTTTTTAATCGTTCCCCAAAATCAATCGTCTATAGTATTTATCGTCATGGGGATTATGAGTGCATTGGGGAATGTGATTTGCGACTTGGTATGGATGAAGAATTATACTATGCAGGAAATATAGGTTATCGTATCTATGATGGATTTCGTGGTCATCATTATGCCTATCATGCATGTAAGTTACTATTACAAATCGCAAAAGAGGAATATCACTTTCGTAAAGTGATTATCACATGTTCACCAGACAATATCGCAAGTGATAAGACAATACAATCTCTACACGCAGAACTACTACAGACAGTGAATGTTCCTAAACATCATTGGCTGTATCGACGTGGAGAGAAAGTTAAGAATATCTATTTATTGACACTCTAATTTAGAGAATGAAAAAGGAGTTTGGTATAATAATTTTATGAAAAAATTATGGCGAGTACTGACAGGTCGATTAATGGTAGTGATCCCACTGCTCCTATTACAGTTGGGATTTTTTGTAATACTGTTTTATGGTTATACAACGTATGGAACTGCAATGCCAGTGCTGGATATTTTAGCGCTGATTATCGCAATCTATATTATCAATCGAAGAAACGATCCATCGTATAAGATTGGTTGGTTATTATTGGTTCTAGCTGCACCAGTGATTGGAGTTCCACTCTACCTGATTACTGGAAACCGTAAGGTACCGAAAAAACTACATCATGGGACCGTACGTGCAACACGTTCCCTTTCAGATTTAATCAAACCAGATGAATCAATTCTTGATGATATCCACGATGAAGACGCAAAACAGATCTTCCGTTATGGGATTCGCGGTGGTGGTTTTCCAGTCTATGAACACACTACAAGCACCTATTTCAAGAGTGGTGAAGAATGGTATCCAGTATTCAAAAAAGAACTTTCTAACGCTAAGCATTTTATCTTATTGGAATACTTCATTATTAATCAAGGTTGGATGTTAGATGATTTGGTTGCGTTACTTGAGGAAAAAGTTAGACAGGGTGTCAAAGTTATCATGATCTATGATGACTTTGGAGCTTTGGATATCCCAATTCACTTTGATAAACAACTTCAAAAACGTGGAATTGAAACCTATCGTTTCAATAAGATACGTCCATCTTTAGCAGCTCTTATGAATAACCGTGACCACCGTAAGATTACGGTGGTAGATAACCGTGTTGCCTTTACAGGTGGTGTGAATATCTCAGATGAATATATCAACCGTCATCGTCGCTTTGGTTATTGGAAGGACAGTGCCATCATGATTGAGGGTGATGCGGTATGGTCCTTTACATGTATGTTTTTAGGGATGTATACCTATGTTCGTGGCACAAATGATAGTATCGATTACGAGCAATATCATTTGTTATATGAGTATCCTGAAAATGCGAAGGGGTTCTATCAACCATATTCTGATACCCCTACAGATGAAGAGCCATTTGCGTTAAATGTACACCTAAACATGATTCAACACGCAAAGAAATATATCTATATCGATGCACCTTACTTAATCTTGACGGAGTCAATGAAGACTGCACTAAAGATGGCTGCGAAGAATGGCGTGGATGTGCGTATTTTAACACCACATATTCCAGATAAAAAGTTTGTATTCCAGATTACACGCGGCCATTATTTCGATTTAATTTCAAATGGTGTTAAAATCTATGAGTACACACCAGGTTTCAATCATGCTAAGAATATGGTAGCTGATGATAAATTTGGGATTGTGGGTACAGCGAATACAGACTACCGTAGTTACTTCCTACACTTTGAAAATGGTGTAGTGATGTATGATACAGATTCAGTATACAAGATGAAAGAGAATTTCTTAGAAGCACTTGAAGTATCACAAGAAGTTACATATGAAGAGGTACGTGATACAGTATGGATCGTAAAGGTATTTAGAGCAGTTCTAAATGTATTTATCCCACTAGTATAAAGAAGAGGTTATATGGAAAAGATTGGTTTAGTATTGGAAGGCGGCGGTATCCGTGGAGCGTATACTGCAGGTGCCGTGAAGTGGTTAAACGATAACAATATTACATTTGATTATGGTGTTGGTATTTCGAGTGGCTCTGTATATCTAGCACTGTATTGGCAAGGCGAAACAAAGATTGCCTATGATTTAGCGACAAAGTATTCGATCGCACCAGACATCGTTGGCTTGAAAGCATTATTCAAAGAAGGTCATTTTGTGGCATATAATCATCTATTCAATGATGTATTAAAGAAAGAAGCACATATGACAATCCAACCCTTATTAGATCAAAAAGCGAATATTGAAGTGGGTTGTTATGTGTTGGATGAAGGTAAGACAGTATACTATGGCATTGATGAGATGGATGATAGTATGCATGTATTATTGGGTAGTTGTGCGCTTCCAATCGCTTCCGCGATTGTAAACTATCGTGGTAAGAAGTTACTTGATGGTGGTATTACAAAGATGATACCTATCGAGCGTGCTTTAGAACAGGGATGCACAAAGACGCTTGTCATTACCACAAAGCCAAAGGACTATGTTCGAAAGCCAGCAAGTAAGATTGTGGAATTCTTAATGCGCATCATCTATCATAAGTATCCACAAATTGCTAAAGACTATCATGTTCGTCATTTAAACTACTACCATCAAGTTGAAATTATCAACCAACAAGTAGAACAGGGTAAGGCAGTACATATCCTACCATCACAGAATATCAAGGTATCTCGCTATAAGGGTGATGTAGAAAAGACAAAGGCATTATATGAACTTGGATACAACGATATGGAAGCTAGACGTGAAGAAATTCTAAAGTTCTTACAGAAATAAGTGATAAAAAAGTCCGACTAATCATCGGACTTTTCATTTAGGTATTTTTGATAATTTGTAGCACTTAATACATTTTCCTTTGGCATGTTTTTCTCATCAGACCAACTTGCGATATACAAGGAGTAATACTCATCGTAAGTAAGATTCGAGTCAACGATTGCCTTGGCTAATGACTTTCCAAGGTAACGAAGTTGGTTTGTCTCAGACTTATTGCCAGTAATGGCTGCCTTTGAGACTGGATAACGTAGGATGAATCCATATTCTGCTGCGTGTTCTTTGAGCCATTGATAGGTGTTTGTCTGTGAGAAGGCACCACCTTCATAGGTAGGACTTACATCTGCAGAAAAACCAGTTTGTTGTTCGGATTGTCCAGGGACATCCGCATATAAGTTTGCGACATCTGCGTTATAGGAACTGTAGATATCCTTTAATGCCTGATAAGATACATATCCTGTTGACGCGAAGAATGGAACTTTATTTTGGATACTTGCGGCAGAGAGTGCCTCAAAGTTCTTTGCGGCTTCTGTACGTAACTGTACACCTTGGGAGGCGTATTGAAGATCAATTGTCTCTAAATCTTCTGGTACGTATTCCGCAGGTAGATTATTCTTCTGATTTATAAGAACTGTGATAGAAGATGGGTCGGATACGATGTTCTCTGTATTTGGCACAATGAACTTGTTTGATAAAGTGAAGGAATCCTTGGTGTTTGTATCGCGATGGAGAACGCAATCATCGATATATACTTTTTCATCCCATTGATAATCGAATACAAGTAGTGGTGTAATTTCCCAATACTCTAAATTCTTAAAGAGATTGAGAATCTGTGCTTGTTCATATCCCTTATCCTTAAGGCGACTTACAAGTAAGAAATCTTCTGCCGTTAGTGCACGATTATCTTTTATAGATGTATACAATTCTAAATAATCTGAATTGACTGACTTTTTATCTAGTGCATTCGCAAGTGAAACAGAGTAGTATTTATTATCTAAGATTTCTTTTGTAAGTTTTTCGTGTTTAATTTCTTTGATTTGGGTATTTGTATAGCCTAATCCCTTTAGCTTTGAATTGGTAATCAGGTTTGGTAATACCAGTGCAGTTACCAGAATACAAAGCACAATTACAAGACCAATCAGAATTTCGGGACGAATATGACGTCTTGGTTTTCTGCGTTTTCTTGGTGGATTGATTGTACCACTACTATGCGATACTCTTTGGGGATTTTTATTATAGTTTGTCATAGTTCACCTCAAATTCTTTCCATATTGATGAAGTAGGGGTTGCTTGTACTACGATAGGTGTTTTTAAGGTTGGATGTGGGAATGTTAAGCGGAATGCATATAACCCAATCGGACCTCTTGTTGTATGTGGGTTGTAGCGCTGATCATGAATGAGCGGTAATTTGCGACTAGCGAATTGAACGCGAATCTGATGGGATCGACCTGTACCAAGTACGATATGTACAAGGGACTTCTTTCCTTTTTGACTAACAACTTCATAGGATAGATGACATTTCTTACCATGCTTTGCGTCAGTTACGCTGACGGTATTGGTACGCGTATCCTTGGATAGATAATCTTCTAATGTATCTACCTTCTTTGTAGGAATACCATCGAGAATTGCGAGGTATTCTTTCTTGAGTTGATGGGTTCTAACAGCTTCAGATAAACGTGAAGCTGCTTTAGAGGTCTTCGCAAATACCATCACACCACCGACGGGACGATCTAAACGATGCACAAGGCCACAATAGACATTGCCTGGTTTTTGGTATTTTTCTTTGAGATATTCTTTACACATGGAAAGTAAATCCATGTCGTGAGAATCATCTTCCATAACAGGAATATTGATTGGTTTCTCCACGCACAAGACGTGGTTATCTTCGTAGAGTACGTTGATCATTTTCTCTGCCAGCTACCATAGATGCCGCATGGTAGTAATAAATCACGATTTGCGATAGGAAGGGCAATTTCACCTGTTTCCACAATACCATTT
>JABZLU010000048.1:6211-6473 GCA_015256605.1 Solobacterium sp. | reverse complement strand
CATCAATATCAACTTGTATTTGTTCTGATTCAATTCTTATCATGTCTATAACCTATAAGAAGAGTGTATGAACACTCTTCTACAAATATATAACCTTTCCTGTTTCAGCAGATTCATGCACTGCAGCTGCAATTTTAGTTGCTTGCAACCCATCAAATGCTGTTGTTCTAAATTCTTTTCCACTGACAATGTCTTCCACAAATTCTTGCATTGGTTCCAAACCAAATCCTGATGCACTATTCTCGTCAAAATTCATGAATAT
>JABZLU010000048.1:0-6201 GCA_015256605.1 Solobacterium sp. | reverse complement strand
ATATGATTCATTTTTAAAGTACTTATTTTCGGTAATAATAACTAGCTGACCATCATTAGATTTCGGGAATGTATTTGGTAATATCCAACTGGTTTCAACTGTCCAATTACTTCCATCTTTCATAGTCAATATGGCTTGAATATTATCCCAAGTAGCATATCCTTTTTTCTTTAATACTTCTTTATTACCTACGGCATATACCTTTTCAACTTCACTCTCGGTGATATATCGAATCAGATCATAGCAATGTACGCCTAGGAACCATGCTGGTGATGATTTATCTGTCCAAGTGAACCAATTCTCCGGAACAGCAATTACATCATCTAAAGACATATAACCACGAATAATTTTTTTATCTTCGGATTTAATATCTGTCTTTATACAGTTATATGCAGGATCCCACCGCTTATGGAAATCAACAGAAATCTTTACACCATTTTTTTCCGCAAGTTCTATTATTTCCTCACATTCCTTTACAGTTAGCGCCATTGGTTTTTCAATTAGAAGGTATTTAATTCCACTTTTAATTGCATCTTTACATGGTTCAAAATGATATGGATCAGAAGTTGCGATACTAACAGCATCTAACTTTTCTGTCTCAATCATCTCCTTTATAGATGTATAGCCTTTAACACCAAATTTTTCTTCTGCGATTCTCTTTCGTTCTTCATTTAAATCACAGAATACTACTTTCTCTACATTTGGGTCACATTTATATGTACGAATATGATATGTCCCATAAATTCCCGCACCAACAACACCAATTTTAACTTTATTCATTATATTCTACCTCTTGATGTCTACATGGATTCTGTTCCGATTGTTTCCTCAAAATGTTTATCCTCTTTAGCGTAGTAATTCTCTAAGACTTTACCACCAAAGATTACGGCAACATCCATTGCAATTAAGAGGATAAATCCTAAGTTAGGAATTGAGCCAATTAATGTTGGAATGAGGATGAATAAGTTTCCTAATGCAGTTGTTGTTGCAAACTGCCCACTAGCTACCAAGTCCATTCCTGCATTTTGTGCAAGTTGTGTAAATAGCGGTGCTGCCCAGCTTGAGATATATAGAACAATTGGCAAGAAAATTAAGCTAGACATAATTGTACGACGTCTATTTGCACGATGTACGATAGTAGCAAAACATACGTAGAAAGCTGCAAATGGTACTTCGCCTAATGGCAATGTAATATTCCCAGGTAAAATTGCCGCAAAAATCATAAAGAATGGAATCATTAAGAATCCTACAGAAATTGTCACTGGATGACCGATTGTTACAGCAGAGTCTAAACCAATATTCAATGTACGATCTGGGAAATGCTTAATAAAGAATTCCTTAGCCTGATTGGAAATTGGAATTAAACCATTTACTAACATCTTTACAACCATAGGGAATAATTCCATCAAAGCAGCAGTCTTAATAGTTACATCTGCAATTCCTTTAAAATCATATCCAGCAACGATACCAAAGAACATACCCATGATAAGACCTAAGAAAATTCTTTCTCCAAAGATAGCACCGAAAATATGTCCAATTCCTTTTTCTTCTTCAACATAATTCTCATCCATTGGTTTATTTGCAAAGAATGGAATATGATCATAAATCTTATCTAATAGTAAGAAGATTGGTGCGCTTGCTGCCGCAAAACCATGAGGAATTGAGATGGCTTCAATACCAATAATTTGTTGTGTACGTCGAGCCATAATATCAGCAACCTTCAGTCCTAAAATTGCATGACTAATACCCGCTAAAATTCCCAACCAGAAATTACCTGTAATTACATATACGAATCCAGCTGTAATTGAGTAATACCAGAAATTATAAATATCTACATTAATCGTATTTGTAAACTTTAATGCAACCAAGATGACATTAACAACAATTACTAAAACGATAAGAGTTGCCCCAACTAAGCCGCCAAAACCTACAGCTGCCGCTGGCGATCCACCAACATCAATAGCCGTTAAATTAAGATGTAAAACCTGTACAGCCTCATTAATTACTGGACCTAATGTATTTGCTGTTAGTGTACCCACAATACCAACACCTACTAATCCAATACCAACCGTTGCACCTGCTTTAATTGCTTTAGGAATCTTTAAACCAAATAATAAACCAATTATGCACATCAACATAGGAACAAAAATATAACTACCTAATCCGACGATGTACGATATAATATCCATTATGACTTGCATTATTTTTCTCCCTTATTTTCATTTCTTTAAAATATCTATAATTTGTTCTGTAACAGCATCTTCACCTACACCAGAAAGATATGAACTACCTGATATTACTGGTGACTGATATTTTTTACGGACTTTCATTGTTGTGATGATCAAATCCACATCTCCATCATAATTATCAACTTCTGACAAAGTGCATTGAATAGTTTTAAATTGAATACCATTCTTTTTAAGTATCCCTTCCACTTTATCTTTAACCATGCTTGAAGTTGCTAAACCTGCACCGCAAGCAATCACAATTGTTTTCATACTAATTATTCTCCAGTTCTTCTATATATTGATTTAAATAATTACAGATTGCCTCACTTGAATCTGTATTTGCTATATTGTTTAGCAATTTCTCGTATTGAAATACTTTTATCAAAAACTGCAGCATTTCTAGTTGATCATGTGAGCTACTTATTGCCAACATAAATACCAGTTTTACATCAACTTCTTCATCAAGATCTTCCATATTATGAAATTTAACTGGTTCTTTTAAAATGCCGATTGCAACATGATTTCCGTTAATTCCATCATCACATGCATGTGGGATTGCTATTGCAGGTCCCCTCGTTTGTAACCCTGTAGGATACTCTATTTCACGTTCAATTACTTTATCTGCATATCCACCAGATACAAATCCGTGTTTTGATAATAATTCTCCTAGTTGATAGATTACATCCGAGCTATCCTCTGCCATCATATCCGCTTTGATTAATTCTCGAATAAACTTAAATTTCATTTATGTTACTTCCTTCCAGTCTACCCATTATGCAAATTTTTCCCCAAGAGCTTCAACGCTAGTTGATTCCAGTATGCTAGTAATATTCCCTGTCTTATTTAAAATCTCTGCCACTTTTCTTAGTACTTTGAGATGTGATACAGAATCCTTCATAGCAAGGATTACAATTAGTTTTATAGGTTCTCTTGATTTATCAAAATAGACAGAATGCCTTAAAAGCAACACTGAAATTGCATTTTCATTTACGCCTTGCTCAGGTCTTGCATGTGGAAGAATTATATAAGGTGAAATGATGAATTTACTTCCTGATCTCTTTAAATTGGCAAAGATAGCATGTTTATATTCTATTTTTACGCAATTGCTATGGATCAGTGGTTCTACCGCTTTTTCAACAGCTTCATGCCACATTTGCTCAACAGGAATAATCTGAAAATAACTTTTCAGATTCATGTTATCCATATAACCACCTCACTAATTCTGAGCCCTTAATCAAGTTGGCTAAAAAAGAATATCTACTATAAATTTTTAAAGATGTGCACTTCTTTATACTTGCATTATAAATTGCACTTTATGCGAAAAGAAGTCCAAGTATTTTGAAATTATAAGTGCAATCTATTGTACTCATACACCTAAGGAATAAAAATAATTATATTCTTGCATGTTTTATACGTATGTAAATAAATTATTATTGCCGTACGCTTTATATGACTCAGCTGTTTCATATCAACTTTCGAAAGTATACTTTTCGGTACCGAAAATATATTCTTTTGCTAATTTGTGATATAAAATATATACAGTAATATTTTCCACATAAGGAGATGGTGAAATATGATTAGTAAAACTACTAGTTCCAATTTCGTTAAATTTGGTACGATTGTTCCAAATATTCCAGATGAAGATTTCATTATTGAAGAGTTTACAATTTCAACAAAGGAAATTTATGCCCTCCATTCCTATAATCAATCTGTCTATTTGGAGGCATCTGAAGGAATGGCCATGCTTGGTGTTGTTCGTGTTCCAGAGGTTGATTCAATTGAAAGTTTTGCCCTACACCGCCGTGTACGGATTGAACCTGATGTTTATTTCAATCTCACTTCAATGAGTGAGCACATTGTTTATCGCTTGTACATTCCTAAACATGCGACAAAAACCACCTACACATTACCAAGCCCATTTGTGTATGAAAGTATTTCACCTAAGATTCGTATCTCTGAAATCATTGCCTATTATTACGTTGTAAAACGTCCTGCATACTCTTTTTTAGGAGAGACACATAATTACTATGAATTAACTTTCGTTGATCAAGGTTCTTTGGATACGACTGTTGATGGTAAGTCTTATACGATTGGCATGAATGAATGCATGTTATATGTACCTGGTCAATTCCATGACCAAAAGGTCTCTTCAGATAATCCTTGTTCCTACTTAACAGTTATCTTTGCGGCAGATGGTGTTCATACCGATTTAGTTTCCAATCGTGTCATTAGTTGTACACGAGAGATGCAGGATGATATCAACCGTTTTGTATCGACTTCCGAACAAGCCAATCCATTTAAGTATGATGGAATGATTTCCTGCCTAGAACAAATCTTAATTTCCTTCCATATGTACGCAAACGCAAAGAAGATGCCTAAGCCTATCACACCAGTGAATCAACACTTTGAAGATCGTCTTGTGGAGGAAATTCTAGAGTATATCCATAAACATATCCTAGAACCATTACCAATCGAGCAGATCTGTGACCGCTTCGCTATCTCACGTAGTACACTGCAGAACTTATTCAAAAATAATCTTCAAGTTCCACCAAAACAATATATCAATACCGCAAAGTTGAATCAGAGTCGATTACTCATTCGTAAAGGAGATTACACAATTACAGAGATTGCGTCTATGTTGAGTTTCAATTCTATTCACTACTTCTCTCGTAAATTTACACAGAGTTACGGCATCACTCCTAGTGAGTACGCTCGTAAGATTTACGATCAAATTGATTAAATATAATTGATATGAAAATACCATATTCACCATGCATGAATGTGGTATTTTTATACCGTCTAATTTGCAGAGCGTTTACAAAACCAGATAAATTATCTTTGCTCTGGGCCAGGTAGAAAAATAATAATCTTTAAAACTATTATCATGCATACTTGGAATATGTTTTCTTTTATCTATCATTTTATATTGTTGAGAGATATTCGGGGTGAAGGCACGTAGTTGGAACATTTCTATTAAGCTATCAAATGTTTCTCTATCTTGAATAATAAAATGAATTTGTTTTAAGGAATCTATCAATCCTTGCCACACACACCTAATTCTGTTCTCAAGAGTAAGGTTTGTCCCGTTAAATCAGAAAATTAAATTTGTTCTTTTTTATAAAATATATGGTCTTCGAAAACGGATAAGTAGAGTTGTTTGCGAAAGAAATATTGTGTTTCTATCTCTTCCTTATATATCAGAAATGTGATAATCAGAAAATCCATCTTGTTGGCCACCATTATGGAATGGCTCGGAAGAAAAAAATAATCACTTAAATTTCACATGGAATTCTTGTTAATTTCAACACACAAGAGTGTATAGAGTATATACTGTTAGTGTCAAAGGAGGGCGCATCATGAATGCACATGACATCTTAAATAATCCATTCCTAAATAAAGGTACTGCCTTTACGATGGAAGAACGTAGTAAGCTTGGCCTGATTGGTCTTTTACCACCATATGTTCAAACAATTGAAGAACAGGCAAAGCAGACTTATGCACAAATGCAGACAAAGGCAAATAATCTTGAGAAACGTTTGTTTTTGATGCAGATTTTTAATACAAATCGTACGCTTTTCTACTATATGTTCTCTCAACATCTAGCTGAATTTAATCCTATCGTTTACGACCCAACAATTGCGGATACAATCGAAAACTACAGTGATCTCTTTATCGACCCACAATACGCTGCATATTTGGATATTAACCATCCAGAAAATATTGAGGCCACATTAAAGAATGCGGCTGGCGATCGTGAGATTCGTTTGATTGTTGTTACAGATGCGGAAGGTATATTGGGTATTGGTGACTGGGGTACAAATGGTGTGGATATCTCCGTTGGTAAGTTGATGGTTTATACAGCTGCAGCTGGTATCGACCCATCTATGGTATTGCCACTTGTTATCGATGCGGGTACTAACCGTAAAGAACTTCTTGAAAATCCTAATTATCTAGGCAACCGTCATGAACGTGT
>JABZLU010000047.1:0-6566 GCA_015256605.1 Solobacterium sp. | reverse complement strand
ATTTGAGAGAACCGTCTTTGTCCATGGAGATATATCCATTCTCGCGCAGCTTCTTCATCGCAACACTTACACTTGCTTTGGAGAAACCAGTTTCTTCAGCAACGTCAATGGAATGTACTATTCCTTTTCGCTGTTGAATCACTAGTATAGCTTCTAAATAGTCTTCAGCGGATTCATAAATAGGCATAGCCATGTGCATGGTCCCCCTTTCAATAAGTATATTCTAAATGGATTTGTTATAAAATAAAAGAGCAATGCTTTATTTGCGTCAATAACACGGAGGTAATCAGTGAAAAAGGTAATATTTTATGGAATATCAGCATCTGCAGCCCAAATATATAGGGATATATTAGAGCAGATGGGTATTGATATGATAATCATCGGAGATGACTGTCTTAGCAAAAGATTTAAGCAGGTTTTAAATCTGCAAGAATCTACATCCGACATACATGAGAGGTATGACGGTTCCTATCTTTTGATGGATGGATTATCAAAAGAGGAAATCATGATTATGAGTGAATCTTTTGATGGGGCAGATGTACCATTTGGTGGCATTATGGTTAGTGCAACACAAACAAACCGTGAGTGGACATTAGAAATGATTTTTGAAGAAGCAAAACAAGAAGCTAGAATCATGGAACAGATGTATCACTTACAAATGATGATTGAGTCAACAAATGGCATGGATTTGAATCAATTAGAACCAGAACACGCCGCTATCTTAAAGCGAGCTTTAATGGATTCCTATTTGATGTTAATGAAAGAAGAATATACATATGAGCAGATTTCAGCACAAGCTCGTATTCTGGAGGAAGCCCTAAAAGGTACTGAACATTTAAAACAGAAGGAGAGTCATTATGAGTAGTATTTGTGTAATTGGTGGAGCGAACATTGATATCGTTGGTTCAAGTATCGATCCATTACAGAATTTTGATTCCAATCCTGGTGAAATTTCTATTGCGTATGGAGGAGTAGGAAGAAATATTGCACAGATTTGTGCCTTACTTGGTGAAAACATTAAGTTTGTAACTTGCTTCTCTGGGGATAGTTACGGTCAAGCAATGAAGGAAGATTGCAAGAGGCTAGGAATGGATGTGTCCATGTCTTCTACTGTAGAAGATCTTCCAAGCTCCATGTATATTGCGTTATTAGATAATAATCGTGATATGAAGCTTGGTATGAGTGACATGAGAATTTTACGTCGTATGGACGCAAAAATGTTACAACCAATCTTAGAAACATTGCATGAAGATGATATCATTATTATAGACTCCAACTTGGATATGGAGAGTATTGAATATATTGCAACACATGCAAAATCGAGGATTGCGGCAGACCCGGTCAGTGCGCATAAAGCAGCTAGATTAAAGTCTGTATTAAATTACCTAGATATCTTTAAGCCAAATCAGTTTGAAGCATTGGAATTAACTGGTATTTGGATTAAGGATGAAGAAACAGCAAGACAGAGTTTAGATTGGTTTATCGAGCATGGTGTTAAAGAAGTGATTATTTCAATGGCAGATCGTGGAATCTTGCTAGGAACACCTGAGCATAAGACATGGTTCACACATCGTCAAATCAATATGGAAAATGCGACTGGTGGAGGAGATTCCTTGCTGGGGGCATACGTTGCAAGTCGACTTGCAGGCAAAGATCCGTTAGAGTCAATGAGATTTGGTATTAGTGCGGCTGTTATCAGCATTGAACAAGATGCAGTTAGAAGACGCAATTTAAATACAGAAGAAGTAACCGCAAAGATTTCAGATATGAAGATAGAGGAGAAAACATTATGAAAGTAAGAACAAATGAAGAAGTATCAAAGGCACTAGCAGAGCACAAGCCTGTTATCGCTCTAGAATCAACAATTATCTCACATGGTATGCCATACCCACAGAATGTTGAAACAGCATTAAAGGTAGAGGCAATCATTCGTGAACATGGTGGTGTTCCTGCAACAGTTGGTATTATTGATGGTGAAGCAGTTGTTGGTATGACACCAGAAGAAATTGAAGAATTTGGCAAGCGTGGATTGAGCATTCCTAAGGTATCTCGTAGAGATATTCCAGTGATTATCGCAAATAAGAGTTGGGGTGCATCTACTGTCGCGACAACAATGATTCTTGCGGCTAAGGCAGGAGTTGAGTTCTTCGTAACTGGTGGTATCGGTGGTGTTCACCGTGGTGCAGAAACTACATTTGATATCTCCGCTGACTTAGAAGAATTGGGAAATACAAACGTTACAGTTATCTGTGCAGGTGCTAAGGCTATCTTAGACTTGCCAAAGACATTAGAAATTTTGGAAACAAAAGGTGTTCCAGTATTAGGTTTCCAAACAGATGAACTTCCTGCATTCTATACACGTAAGTCAGGTTTAAAGGTTGACCACAAGTTAGAAAGTTATGCTGAAGCTGCGGAAATTATCCACGCAAAGAGAGACTTTGGTTTAGATGGAGGTGTATTAATCACAAATCCAATTCCAGAAGAATACTCTATGGACGCAGATGCAATTAACGCAGTTATTGATTCTGCTATCAAGGAAATGGATGAAAAGGGAATCAAAGGAAAAGAATGCACACCATTCTTACTTGCTAAGATTGCTGAAATCACAGGTGGTAAGTCCCTTGAATCTAACATTCAATTAGTATTCAACAATGCGGCTGTTGGTACAGAAATTGCAAAGGAATACTATAAGTAAGCTTATGACAGAGATGAAACAGACAGTTTCTGATCCAGTAACAAAAGAAAGTTTTATCCAAGCACTGAAAAGTCTTGGCATTACTGGCAATCAGATTTTGGAAGTACATACACAAATGTCTAGTTTCGGATATGTAATTGGTGGTGCTCGAACAATCGTAGATGGCTTGATGGAATTGTGCGAAAATGGTGGAACGATTCTCATGCCAGCACAAGCAGTTGATAACAGTGAGCCGAGTGATTGGGAATATCCAGCGGTTGCACCGACACTATACAAAGAAATTCGTGAAGCAATACCAGCTCACGATACAAAGACAAGTGATGTACATTACATGGGATCAGTTGTTGAAAACTTTAGACTACGAGATGGTGTGATTACTTCCTCACATCCTACCTACTCTTATTCTGCGTGGGGTAGATATGCAAGATTGTTATGCAATCATCAATCAACACATTTTCCACTAGCAGATGAATCTCCAACCGCAAGACTATATGAATTAAAAGGATATGTACTTTTAATTGGCTGTGATTTTGATTCTGCAACATGCATGCATCTAGCGGAGTATCGCTCCGATTGTCGACCAATCGGCATTCAAGGCGCGAAGGTCAAGACGGCAGAAGGTGATGTGTGGAGAAAATATCTTGATTTACGGTTAGATAGTGATATCTTTCTGAAAGTTGGGCAAATGATGCGAAAGAAAAACATGGTTAGAGAAACCATGTTAGGTGGTTGCAAGATTACGCTTTTCTCAGCTGCAAATGCAATTGATGAAGCAATGCGTTATTTTGATAAGACCATGGTGTACGATTTATATCGTTAAATCCAATGATGCTGTAGGTATGCTTGTGCGATGTCATGGGCAGCTTGCAGCATTTCATTTTCTTCCTCTTGATCAAAGCGATTAGTAATTGGCGAATCAATATCAATCTCACCAACACATTCTCCATTTACAATGATAGGGACACAAAGCTCACTGCGACTGTCACAATCACAAGCAATATGGCCTGGAAATGCTAGTACATCATCAATGCGCTGTACACTTTTATCACGGTAACATTTCCCGCAGACACCTTTATCAAAAGGAATCCTTGTGCAGGCAGGTTTTCCCTGAAAAGGGCCAAGAACAAGTTGGCCATCTTTTACAAAATAGAATCCAACCCAGTTGATATTTTTGTAATTCATTTGAATGCACGCACTGACATTGGAAAGTGCAGCAATCTTATCGCTTTCTTCTAAAAAAGCACAAATTTGTTTATTTAATATCGTTTTCATGAGAAAATCATAGCATAGGGTTGATTAAAATAAACATAGAATTATAATGAAACCAGAGGGAGGCTATATCTATGGATGATATATCTGGTGAGTGTAACACGGATGTAAAAACGAATAAATGATATAGCCATAAAGGTCCTTTTTTATGATGGCTGTATCGGTCAATCATGAGGGAGGATTTTTTATTATGGACAAGGACTTAGTTTTAGAGTGGATCAAAAGCAACAATTTAAAAGAATTACACGAATATCTAAAGAAGCAAAACGTCGTTGATATTGCCGAGTTTCTCCACGAGTTGGATGATAGTACACTAGCAATCTTCTTTAGAATTTTGGAAAAAGAAGAAGCAGCAAATGTTTTCTCTTATTTAGATAATGAAGAACGCAATCGGTTAATCAAAACATTTAACAATGCCGAGATTGTAAACGTGATTAATGAACTATATTCAGATGACGCAATTGATTTCCTATCTGATATGCCAGCAAATCTAGTTACACAGCTATTAGATAAAGTTGATGATGATGTTCGCAAAGATATTAATCACTTATTGAAGTATAAGGATGATACTGCTGGAAGCATCATGACGGTTGAATTCATTGAGTTTACAAAAGAGATGACAGTTGCGGATGCGCTAGCTAAAATCAAGCGTGTTGGTATCGACAGTGAGACGGTGTATACCTGTTATGTAGTAGAAAGCCGTAAGCTAATTGGTATCGTCAGTGCGAGAAGTTTGATGTTAAGTGACTCTGATGTACTTATCCAGGACATCATGAAGACAGAATTTATCTATGCATATACTGGGGATGATAAAGAAGACATCGCTAAAAAGATGAAGAAGTATGACTTGATTGCCTTGCCAGTATTAGATGTAGAAGATTGCATTGTTGGTATTGTGACATTTGACGATGCGATTGATGTCTTGACAGAAGAGACAACAGAAGATATGCAGAAGATGGCTGCGATTGTTGCAAATGATAAGCCATACCTAACAACATCTGTGTGGGAACATGCACGTAGTAGAATTGTTTGGCTATTAATCTTGATGTTTTCAGCAACATTAACAGGTAGTATCATCTCTAACTATGAACATGCGTTTGAAGTAATGCCAGTACTGGTATCCTTTATTCCTATGTTAATGGATACAGGCGGAAACTGTGGATCCCAGAGTTCAACTTTGATTATCCGCGGTTTAGCGATTGATGAAATTAAGTTCAGTGATTTCTTCAAAGTTGTATTCAAGGAATTTAGAATCTCTATTGTTGTAGGTATCATGCTGGGTATCGCAAACGGGATTAGAATTGTGCTGTTAAATCATGATGTATATCTAGCATTTGTTGTTTCGGCTTCAATTGTTGTTACAGTTATGATTTCTAAATTTGTCGGATGTGTGTTACCGATTGTTGCGAAGAGATTAAAGATGGACCCGGCAATTATGGCAGCGCCATTGATTACAACTATCGTAGACACACTTGCAATTATGGTGTACTTCTCAATCGCATCACAAATTTTCAACTTATAAAAAGAGTTTGGACCTTCATTCATTATGAAGGTCTTTTCTATTAAATGCCTATATAAATAGGGGCGTTATAATTGAATTACTCGCTTGCGAAATATGAAATCAGTTGTAGAATGAATAACAGACGACAGGAGATTTTCATGTATCCAACAGTAGGTTCATCAGTACATATTCAAAGTTTTAAACACGATGGAAGTTTGCATCGCACATGGTGTAAGGGGTTTGTTCTTGAGGCGGATGAGGATAGAATCGTAGCAGTTACTGACCATGCATGGGTGATTGAAGCGGATAACCGTAAGTGGCTTACGCGTGAGCCGGCTGTATGTTTTTTCTATAGAAAGAAATGGTACAATGTCATCTCTATGATTCGTCATAGTGGTATCTACTATTATTGTAACTTGGCGTCTCCAACAATATATGATGGTGAAGCAATCAAGAATATTGATTATGATTTGGATGTGAAGCTCTATCCAGATCGTACATATCAGGTTCTTGACGAAAACGAATATTTCGAACATGCGAAGAAGATGAATTATTCAGACGATGTTATGGATATCGTTGAAGCACAATTGGATAAGTTAATTATGGATATGGAAGAGGAGAAAGAACCTTTTAATAAAGAGTGTATTGATAAGTATTATCAGCTTTATTTAAAGATGAGCTCAAGTCAGAATCTTGAGAATGGATGAGGTTTGAATTAGCTTAGGCAAACTTCCCTAAAATTTTTCTCAAAAAATTTATAAAAGTAATTGACATCAAGATAGATACTTGGTATATTAATACAGCACTCTTCGGAAGGGGAGTTGCAGAGATCTTTGAAAACTGAACAGGAATAAGACACATAAACAACGTCAAGCAAAAGAATACGAAGCAAGAGACTTCGTAAAATAAAAGAGTCAATCAAATGAAGAGTTTGATCCTGGCTCAGGATGAACGCTGGCGGCGTGCCTAATACATGCAAGTCGAACGCTGGAGATCTAGCTTGCTAGATCGAAGGAGTGGCGAACGGGTGAGTAATACATAAGCAACCTACCCACGAAGACTGGGATAATCTCTGGAAACGGGGACTAATACCGGATAGGT
>JABZLU010000046.1:0-6608 GCA_015256605.1 Solobacterium sp. | reverse complement strand
TTCTTGCACAACTGGTAGACTTTCTGTCTTACCATCTGCCTTGATATTTTGAAACAGGGAACCAGTTTTCTCTTTTCCTTTATCAATCATCTTCCAAAGGTTTGCTGGTTCTTTTGGCTCCTCTGGTTCTTCCTTTTGCTTACTCTCTTCTACTTCTGGCATTTTAAAGAATGCGAAGATAGAGCGGAATGCCCTTTTATAGACTTCCATATCCACAAGTAATAACATCGCTATCATGAAGAGTACGATGATGACTAGCACTGTACCAATACGATTAAACATCATCGAAGAAATCGCATATAGGAAGATACCGTAGATTCCTCCACTGAATTTCAGAGTTGAATCTGGCATAAAGTAATCCACCGTGTGATTGATATAGTCATACAAAGCATCCATTCCCGTTACATTTGGCACTGCAATGTATGCTTCTAGGAGTAATAGTGCAGAGATTAACAGGATAATTGGTATCCAACTAATTTCTTCTTCACTCTGTTTTCTTCTGATGATATTGATTAGTAGAACAATAATTACCATCGCTATCACAAACCAGTAAAGGTTACCTGCTAGGTAACCTAATAAGTTATAGATAAATAGACCAACGATGCCTGCTTTGGTAAAGCCTAAAATGGCAAAAGCAAAGAGGATTACAATCGTGATCACTCTAACGATGAGCTTGTTTTGTTCTGCTTGTTGTTGTGCTTTTGTCTTTCTTGCCACGTATTCCCTCACTAATCCTTTGTGTTAATTTCGATAATCGCTGGAAGTATCATAGGTCGTTTGCCAGTTTCTTTCAAGACATAGCGACTAATCTTCTCGCGTGCTTCGCTACGGCAAGACATATTGTCATAGCGCTTTTCTTTGACCGCATCATTAATGGTCTTCTCCATGATGTTGCCAACTTCTTTAATAATGTAATCTGCATCCTTAAGATAGATTACACCACGGCTTTGTACATCTGGTCCACCGATAATTTCCTTTGTGACGTGATTCATTACAACACCGATGATAATTGTACCATCTGTACTTAAAATTTCTCTATCCTTTAAGACCATACCGCTAGCATCTAAGCTATCGTTACCATCTACCATGACATCATCCACATCAACCTTGTCAAAAGACTTCGCCATCACACCATCGTTTAATACAGCCACTTGACCATTATCCATAACGATAATCTTATCTGCGTTATATCCCATGTTTAATGCGATATTCGCATTGGCGATGAGTTGACGGTATTCACCTTTGATTGGTACGTAGTACTTTGGCTTCATCAAGTAGATCATCATCTTAAGATCTTCAATACTTGCATGCATGCTATAGGCACGACGTGAGTCAATCATGAGTACACGACCTGCTTCTTTGTAGAGGTCATCTTCCATGGATGCCTCTTCTCTTTCCGTACCTGGTACGGCAGGAGAAGCGATAATCACTGTATCCGTTGGACGTAACTCAATTCTGTCATTTTCTTTCGTTGCCATCTTATGAATCTTACGGAAGATGGACTTACCAGTACCTGAAACAATGACCAAGATATTTTCCATGTCATTGCTGAAAGCAGATGGTGCTACCTCTAATCCTGCTGGAATATGATAGTATCCAAGCTTTGCCATATCTGCCATTAAACTCTTTAGTTCTTCATCGAAGATGACAACTTTACGATTATACTTTGTTGCTAATTCGATAATCTCAATGACACGATACAAGTTCTGGTTAAACACAGTAATAAACATACGATTCTTCGTATCTTCAAAGTACTGTTCGATTTGTTCGGTAATACGGTGGTGTGGGCTACTGCTACCAGCACGTGTAGAACCTACTGATTCGCTTAATAACGCAAGTACCCCTTCACTACCTAAATCTGTAATGTTGGTAATATCAAATTTGAATGCCGCATTCTTTGTATCGTAGTCAACGATAAACTCTGATGAATATACTACATATCCATCTTCTGTCTTAATTGCGACACCAAATCCATCTGCGATAGATTGCATTGTACCAAAGGTGCGAATCTCAGTATTACCAATCTTAAACTTCGCATTGCGACGAATACGATGTAAGTTTAATTCTTTGATACCTGCCTTCTTCAGTTTACGTTCCAGCATCATCGCTGTTAATGGTGCTGTATACACCGGAATATTCGGAATTTCTTTTAATAGGTTTGGTAGTGCTGCCATGACATCTTCATGACCATGGGTAATGAAGATTGCTTTAATGCGTGATTGATTCTCACGTAAATAGCGGAAGTCAGGAATGATCATTTCAATTCCTAACTGATCACCATCCGGATATTTCAATCCGCATTCCATGACAAATATATCTTCGTTGTTTTCAACGACATACATGTTTTTGCCGTCTTCATCAAGGCCGCCGAGTGCAAATATGCGTACTTTACTCATAAATTATATCCTCCAGTAATACTTTTAATCCAAGTTTATTATAGAACAAACACTGGCGATTTTACAGAGCTTTACCCTCAAGATAGTAGCTATGTGTTGCGGTAATTTCGACATTTACGATTTGATTGATACAATCTTTTTCACTTGTGAAGTTTACAAGTTTATTATCTGTGCTATATCCGCTATAGACTTCGTTATTTCTCTTGGAAGTGCCAATGCATAACACACTGACTGTTTCTCCTAAGAAGTGACGATTATTTTCTTCCGCTATCTCAGTCAGCAGTTCATTAAGTCTTGCCAGTCTTTCCTTCTTTACTTCGAGCGGAATATTATCTTCCATATTTGCGGCTGGTGTGCCTGCTCTTGGGGAATAGATAAATGCGTATGCCATATCGAATCGGCAATAACGCACAAGATCTAATGTCGCTTCAAATTCTTCATCGGTTTCATTTGGGAAACCGACAATCAAATCTGTTGTAAATGCGATATGTGGTACTTTCTTCTTCAGATCATCATATAACTGCTTGTATCTTTCGACTGTATATCCACGGGCCATACGACGTAATACTTCATCTGATCCAGATTGTACTGGTAGATGTAAGAATGGCATGATGTTTGGATAATCACGCATCGCATCGATGGTTGTTTCACTGTAATCTCTTGGATGACTTGTATAGAAACTAATACGTTCAATACCTGTTTTAGCAACTGCCACAAGCAGTTGTGTAAAGCCATCTTCCATCTTTAAGTCTTTGCCATAGGCATTGACATTTTGCCCAAGTAAAACAACTTCTTTGCGTCCACTGGCTTTGAGTTCTTCGACTTCTCTTAGGATATCTTCCATGCGACGTGAGCGCTCTCTACCACGTGTATAAGGGACGATACAATATGTACAGAACTTATCACAACCATACATAATATTTACAAAGCCCTTGGAGTCCATTGAACGCTTTACCGGTACATCTTCGACAACATCTCCTTCTTGGGAGAATACTTCTACTTTGCGCTCATTACTTTCTATCACCTCTGCTAAAAGATTTGGCATACGGTGAATGTTATGGGTACCAAAAATCAAGTCCACATGTGGAGATACTGATAAAATCTGTTTGACTGTCTCTTCTTCTTGTGCCATACAACCACAGATACAGAATACCGTTGTTGGACGCTCATCCTTTAAGTAACGTAACTTATTTACATCGGATAATACACGGTCTTCTGCCGCTTTACGGATAGCACAAGTATTAAAGAATAATACATCCGCATCATCTGGAACATTGGTACTTGTATAGCCCATCATTTCCATCATTCCTGCGAGTGCTTCTCCATCACGTACATTAGCTTGACAGCCATAAGTATGTATAAAATACTTCTTACCATAACCTAGATTTACGATATCATCGCTTATCTGAAAGTTACTAAAAGTACTCTCTGTATTTTTCTTTGTTCGTTTTCTTTCTTCCGCATGAACCGGAAGGATAAAATCTTCTCTTTTCATCTTTAACCTCTATCGGTACTATTATACAGAATACTGACCTCTTATGCACAAGAAAAGGGCCGCAATTTAGCGGTCCTTGTTGATTTCTTTGATAAATCTTGTCGCAATTTCAAGTGGACGTGTAATCGCTCCACCAACCACTACCGCAAACGCTCCAATCTCTAGCATTTTACGGGCTTGCGATGGTTCATGGATTCTACCTTCCGCAATACAACGACAGTCTAATTCTTTAACGATTCTAGATACCAAATCGAAGTTTGGCCCTTCTGTCTTTACGTCACCGACGTAACCGTTGAGTGTTGTACCTACAAAGTCAAAGCCAATTTCTACTGCTGCTTTCGCCTCTTCAAAATTTGAGATATCTGCCATGAGCAGTTGATTTGGATATGCTTGTTTGATTTGATGGAATAATTCTTCACGTTTGATGTTATTTGGATGAATGCGGTCTGTATAGTCTAAGGCAATAATTTCTGTGCCTGTCTGTACAAGTGCACTCACTTCTTCAAATGTAGGGGTTATATAAATTGGTGAGTCCAAATAATCTTGCTTGATAATTCCAATCGTTGGAAGTTTTACTTTTGCACGAATTTCGTTAATATCTCGTACTGAGTTACAACGGATTCCACTAGCACCTGCTAGCTCTGCCGCATATGCCATCAATGGCATGATTCCACCTGCTTCTGTATAGAGCGGTTCTCCTGGCAGCGCTTGACAAGAGATGACAAGTTTACCCTTTAAGGCAGCGATAACTTCTTGATTATTCATCGATACCTAAGATTTCTACGATGTTGTTCTTGTAGAGGATAGCCTTTGCACCATAGATAGCTTGGATTCCTCCACCAACTTCAAGAACGTCAGTAGCACCTAACTTCTTTAGTGCATCCTTATCAACCTTCTTAACATCCTTCACACTTACACGTAAGCGTGTAATACATGCGTCAACGTCTTCGATATTTTCCTTACCACCTAAAGCAGCGATAATCTTGTGACTATCTTCCTTCAGTGTAGACTTTGTTTCTACAACTGGTTCAGCATCATCACTTTCTTCGCCACGACCAGGAGTCATAACATTGAACTTTGTAATGTACCATCTGAAGAATGTGTAGTATAGACATGCCCATACCAAACCAAATGGAATTTCTAAAATCCAGTTTGTCTTTGCGTTTCCTTGTAGGATACCAAAGAGTGTAAAGTCAATCACACCACCAGAGAATGTATTACCAATCGAGATATTGAGAATATCTGCGATAAAGAAACTTACACCATCAAAGAATGAGTGAATAACATAAAGAATTGGGTTTACGAACAAGAACATGAATTCGATTGGTTCTGTAATACCTGTGATAAAGGATGTTAAAGCAACACTTAAGAATAAGCCCTTGTACTTGCCTCTTCTTTCCTTCGGTACGCAGTGGTACATCGCAAGACATGCGGCTGGTAAACCAAACATCATTGTTGAGAAACGACCAGCGAAGAAACGTGTTCCTTCTGTATATAGACCTACATGATTTGGATCTGCTAACTGTGCAAAGAAGATCTTCTGTGCACCTGCTACAGCGACACCTGCAACAGTTTCAACACCACCAAGTTCTGTGTACCAGAACATTGGATAAATCATGTGGTGTAAACCAACTGCTCCACATAGACGCATTAAGAATCCATAGAAGAATGTTCCAACTGGACCTGCTTGTGCAATGAATGCACCTGTAGATACTAATAACTGTTGGAATGGTGGCCATACTAAGAAGAACACTGCACCAATGAAGATACTTGCAAATGAAGTAACAATTGGTACGAAACGTGAACCACCAAAGAATCCAAGTACCTGTGGAAGTTCAATATTTTGATATTTGTTGTGTAATGTTACGGCAACTAAACCAACAACGATTGCACCAACAACACCAGTATCAATGGAAGCACCATCTGGATTAAAAATACCTAATAAAGAAGTGATTGTAGCGTTCATAACTAAGAAACCAACAACACCCGCTAAGGCAGCAGTTCCCTTGTCACGCTTTGCAAGGCCAATACATAGACCTACGCACAATAACATTGCTAGATTTGCGAAAACAACTGTTCCCGCAGCACTCATAATTGTGAAGACACCCTGTAATACTGGATTATTTAATACAGGATAAGTCGCCACTGTTGTAGGGTTGGATAAAGCACCACCAATACCTAACAATAAACCAGCAGCTGGTAAAATTGCGATAGGTAACATAAATGCTTTACCAATTTTTTGAAGCATCTTAAACATAAATATCCTCCTTATATTCCACATGTGTAATACCCCTTACTACACATGTACGAACCATTATTTGCGATACATTACAATATTTTGTAAATGTATCGTTAGATAGCATCTTTCTCCTTCTCCGATATTGATGCCATATGTATTTTCAATATGATCTCCTATCATGCATGCAATCTGATACGACTTACGATACTTATCATGAACAAGATCACCAATTAGGTTATTGATTTCAACCCCATCTAATGACCGTTTAATCGCAAACTTCAAATGTGTTATCAAACGCTGCTTCGCCACTTCATAATCATTGAGGTTGATTTGCATTTCTCTTTCGATGATTGCGATTGTTTCTGTTAATATCTGTGCAATCATCGTAGAAAGACTGGCACTTTCACCCTGTAAAGCAGCGTGAATATGCATGCATATAAAACCAATCTCGCTGTCATCTAAATGAATACCCAAACGT
>JABZLU010000045.1:0-6629 GCA_015256605.1 Solobacterium sp. | reverse complement strand
TTCGCTGCTTCGTTAGCTGCGTCCATATCAGTGATACAGAAACCAACCATATTTACGCCCATGTCTGTAGGGGAGGCGTATGGAGATTTCGTAAGAATACGTTCAATCGTACGATTTAACACTGGGAATACTTCAATATCACGATTATAGTTTACTGCTGTTTGGTTATATGCCTCGAGATGGAATGGGTCAATCATATTGACATCATTGAGGTCAGCTGTCGCAGCTTCATAGGCGAGGTTAACAGGATGGTGTAGAGGAAGATTCCATACTGGGAAAGTTTCGAACTTTGCATAACCGGATTTTACGCCATGAAGTTGGTCGTGATAAAGCTGAGAGATACATGTTGCGAGTTTTCCAGAACCAGGTCCTGGTGCTGTAACGACAATTAAGTTACGAGATGTCTTAACATACTCGTTTTTTCCAAGACCTTCTGGAGAAACGATATAATCGATATCTGTTGGATATCCCTTAATTGGATAATGGATATAGGAAGTGATTCCATTCTTGCTGAGTTGATGACGGAAGTTATCAGCTGCAGGCTGGTGTTCATATTGTGTGATAACAACAGAACCAACAAAAATTTCTAAATCGCGGAAAGCGTCTAAGAGACGGAAAACCTCTTGGTCATAAGAGACACCAGAGTCACCGCGTGCTTTGGAGTGTTCAATGTTATTGGCATTGATACAGATCAAGATTTCTACTTGGTCACGTAATTCTGTAAGAAGTTTTACCTTGTTATTAGGGTTATAACCTGGTAAGACACGAGCAGCGTGATAATCTTCAAACATCTTACCACCGAATTCCATGTATAATTTACCGCTGAATTGACTGATACGGTTTAAGATTTTATCGCGTTGTAGATTTAAATATAATTCTGAATCAAAAGCTTGTTTTTTCATAACTGATTTCCTCCAACGAAGAGTATACCAAATTTGTGTCCTCTTTTGCGGATAAATTTTGAAATTGTTATACTATGTATGGAGAAAAAATAATGCGTTTAGAAGATGAATTATTTCGTCGTTTACGACCGAATGAACAGTACTTAATAAAATATGGATTTCAGAAACAAGATGGTATATATCGTTATCAAACGAAGTTGGAAGATACTGGGATGTATGCAATTATCATAGTGAATGGAAACAGTGTAAGTGGCAAAGTACTAGATGAATTGACGGATGAAGAATATATAGCAGTACATACTGCAGGTAAGAAAGGTAAGTTTGCGACAAAGGTTCAAACGGTTTATCTTTCTTGTTTGGAAGATATCGCAAAAAAATGTTTTGATAAAGTACTGTATTCTAGCAGTCAAGCAAATGTTATGCATGAATGGATGATACATGAAATGCATGATACGGCAAATCATCCATTTACAAAATCACAGAATGGAAAGCGAACAACAGATAATGAATTTACGGCATACAAACCTAGTGATAGTGACAAGATGTATGTGCTGATGTTTTCAATTGATAAGCATAAGCTAGATAAAGGTTGCGATGAAAGTTTTATCGATGCAATGAATATCAAGGTTGAACCATCTAAAGTAAGTGATTTACTACAGTTACCAGGTTTCTATCCTGCATATCATATGAATAAGAAACACTGGGTAACTGCAATACTGGATGGCACGATTGAAGATGAAACATTGAAAGAACTTTTACGAAAGAGTAGAAGTTTGGTAAGTAAGAAATTATCACTCAATCATCATTGGGTGATACCAGCAAATCCTTCGGTTTATGATATTGATAATGCCTTTGCACAAAACGAATTGATGTATTGGAAACAGAAGTTGAATTATCAGATTAACGATTATGTGTTTATCTACTATGGTATGCCGTATGGAGAGCTTAGGTATCTTTGTAAAGTTGTTGAAAGAGATGTTATATTCTACGATAAAGCAGGAAAACGATGTGATGAAGAAACATATATCTGTCTTCAAAAGATTCATTTCTTCGATGATCATCAGTTAACAAAGAAGTTTATTTCTAAATATGGTCTTACAAATATTCGTGGCGCAAGATCAATGCCAAAAGAATTAATCAATCAAATATGCAAAATGTATCCAACATTAATGATATAATACAGAAACTGAGGTGATATTATGACAGAATTAAAAGAACGTAATCAAATTGAACAACAATACAAATGGGATCTTTCGACATTGTTTGAAAATGATGAGGCTTGGAATAAAGCACTCACTAAACTCGATGCTTTGATTTCGGAAGCTGCATCTTTCCAAGGAAAGTTAAACAATACTGAAAGTTTACTTGCGTATTTTAAGGTATCAGATGAATTAGATAAGGCGTTAAACAATGTATTTACATATGCAATGTTGCGTCATAGCGAAGATACAAGAGCGACTGATGCTCAGGGTATGTATTCCAAGGCATATGGTAAGTATGTGGAAGCGGTGAGTGCTACTTCTTTTGCACAACCGGAGATTCTTGGAAATGATGAAGAAGTCTTAAAGGGATTTATTGCGGATCCATCCTTAAAGGATTTTGCATTCTTATTAGAAAATCTTGTACGTAATAAGGCACATACTTTAAGTGCTGCAGAAGAGAAACTACTATCTGCCTTTGGTGAGGTATTCTCTGCACCTGGTAGAACAAGTGAAGCCTTAATGGATGCGGATATGGTATTTGATGCAGTCAAGGATACAGAAGGCAATGATCATGCAGTAAATGGATCTAGTTATATTCTTTTACAAGGTAGCGATGACCGTGAACTTCGTAAGAATTCTTTCCAATCTTTATACAAAGGTTATAAACAACATATCAATACATTCGCATCTACTTATAGCACAACTGTAAAAGCTGCTTCTATTGATGCGAAGGTGAGACACTATGAATCCTCACGTCAGGCGGCTATGTTCTCAGATAACATTCCGGTTAGCGTATACGATAATTTAGTTGAAACTGTACATAAGCATCTACCAACAATGTATCGTTACGTTAAACTTCGTAAGAAGATGTTAGGGCTTGATGAGTTACATTATTATGATGTTTACGCACCTCTATTAAAGGGTAGTGCAAAGGATTACTCTTATGAGGAAGCTAAGAAGATGGTACTAGAAGCTGTTAAGCCACTTGGTACAGAATATACAGATGTTGTAAAAGCAGGCTTAGAAAAACGTTGGGTAGATGTCTATCCAAATAAGGGTAAACGTGGTGGGGCGTACTCTTCAGGTACATATACATCCAATCCATATATCTTATGTAACTATACAGGAACATTAGATAGTGTATCTACATTAGCGCATGAGATGGGACATTCCATGCATAGCTATCGTACAAACCATACACAGCCAGTACACTATGCGAACTATACAATGTTCGTGGCGGAAGTTGCCTCTACAGTAAATGAGAACTTACTAATTGAACAGTTGTTACAAAAGGAAACAGATCCTGCACAACGTATGGCACTACTAAACCAATACATGGAAGGATTCAAGGGTACAATCTACCGTCAGACGATGTTTGCGGAATTTGAAAAAGAGGCACACGCTGCTTCAGAACGTGGTGAATCCTTAACACCTGAATTCTTAAATCAGTTATATCTAAACCTTGTAAAGAAATATTTTGGTGAAGATTTAGTGATTGATGATGAAGTACAGTATGAATGGGCGAGAATTCCACATTTCTATAGACCGTTCTATGTATATGTATATGCAACAGGATATAGTACAGCAGTTGCGTTATCGGAAGGTATTTTACATGGTGTTCAAGATAGAGTTCAAAAGTATCTTGAATTCTTATCCATGGGTAGCTCAGCATATCCAATTGATGAATTGAAGCACGCAGGTGTTGATTTAACAACACCAGAACCAATCGATATCGCTCTAGAGAAGTTTGCTAAAATACTCGACGATGCGGAAGAAACATTCGCTAAATTACAACAGAAGTAATCAAATTGGAGATATGAAAGTATCTCCAATTGACAAAATATAAATATTGTATAAAATATAATTGTAATAAATATAGGAGATTAAATATATGACATTTTATGATTATTCTTTAACAGATAGAAGTGGTAGTGAAATATCAATGCGTAACTATGAAGGTAAGGTAGTGATTGTAGTCAATACAGCTACTGGCTGTGGATTTACACCACAGTACAAAGACCTAGAAGATATGTATGAGAAATATCATGGACAGGGATTAGAGATTATTGATGTTCCTTGTAATCAATTTGCGAATCAAACACCAGGTACTGATGAAGAGGTACATGAGTTCTGCTCGTTAAAATACAATACACAGTTTGAACAGTTTAAAAAGAGCGATGTCAATGGCGAACATGCATTACCACTATTTACATTTTTGAAGAATGAACAGGGCTTTAAAGGCTTTGGAAATAGTGTAAAGGGACTTGCCATGCGTGCAATGTGCAAACTGAAGGATGCTAACTATAAGAATAACCCTGATATTAAGTGGAACTTTACAAAGTTTGTGATTGATCGTAGTGGCAATGTAGTGAAACGTTTTGAACCTACAGATGACATGCATTCACTAGAAACATGCATTCAATCTTTACTATAAGAAAAAAATGTAAGCGTTTGTAGAGAATTGTTTCACAAATGGTAAAAAAACATATATACTATCTTTTGCGGAGGTAGTGTATGAAAAAGGAAAAATCATGCGGTGCGATCGTATACCGTAAACAAGAAGGTACCATTCAGTTTTTACTAATACATCAAACATTAGGTCACTGGACATTTCCAAAAGGACATGTAGAAGATGGTGAGACTGAGCAACAAACAGCTTATCGTGAAATCTTAGAAGAGACTGGAGTTGAGGTTTCTTTTGAAGATGGTTTTAGAGTTATCAACACATATTCCCCGAAAGAGGATACTCTGAAAGATGTTATTTTCTTTTTAGCACAACCGATTGGTGGACATGAAAAACCACAGCCATCAGAAGTATCCGATGTACGTTGGTTAACATGTATTGAGGCACATGCAATCATTACATATCCTTCTGATCGTGCATTATTAAAGAAGGCAATCGATCATATTAAACTCAGAGGGGATTGGAAAGAGTATTAAAAATGATTTCATTACAAGTCTGTATCGCTAATACAGATAGCGATGCATATTTTACAAAATATCAGGAGCGATTAGTTGCCCTTGATGAACAGTCTTCAGCACGTCATCTAATCCGTTATGATGAAAACATTGTAGGTATTGAGGAACATTTTCATCATGATGGTGTCGTGGATTCTTCTTTTGCATTAACAGAAAAGATAACTTCACAAGATGCTGTTGATTTGATTGCAGTATTGCTTGAGAATTATATTCGCCGTTATCATTGTGTTCGAATTGTATTTCATACGAAAGATGAACAACTGATAGAGGCATACCTAGCAAATACAGTTAGATGCGAGAATCATCAGTTTGTCTATGATGTAGAACCCTATCGTCTACAGTTAGAAAATGATGTATTTGATGAACGTGGGTATATCATTAACCAAGGCAAGATGGAGAGTATTCCATTTGGCTGGTTTAACACAAGAGATAAGGGTTGTGGTTGGATAGCTGCATATAACCTTTTAAAGCTCAATGGTAAAGCAATGTTGATGAAGGATGTGTTGGCTGGCTTAAAACGTTTTGCGTTTATTGGTAATTTGCTTGGACAAGAGAAGATTTCTCTTTATTTCTGGCTGAAAAAACAGGATTTAAATGTACATATAAGCGCTGGAACCAACGCAAAGATTATCAAGAAGATGTGTGCTAGTAAGTCGGGAATCTTGTTGTATATCCATCGTACAAACGCACATTATGTAGCGTATGAAGTATGCAAGGATGGTAGAATTCATTTCTATAACGCTATTTATGGAAAGAAGAATCACATCATAACAGCTAGTGAGTTTTTATCAGAGAATTCCTTTATTCCATTATCTTCATTAATTTATATTAACTAGTCCCTAACGATGTTAGGGCTTTTTTGTTCGTATGGCTATTGTGTATTTTCATCTTGCGGTATGGTAGAATAAAGGGCGATTAGAGGGATTTATGATAAACAAGAAAGTTCATATTTCAAAGATTCATTTCACGCATATTGAATCTGAAACTTTGATTGATTCCATCGCAAAACGTGGTGTTGCGATTGCGGTACAGGTTAACGCTCACGATGACTATTATGAGTGTGTGGATGGAAATAAACGATTAACAGCCTGTGAGATTTTATCGTTACAGGACAAGAAGTTTGAAATGGTACCTGTGATGATTATGAATGATTATTCTAAGGCAGGTAGTGCTTTCTGGGGTAATACACAGAATAAGCATTAATAAAGGAGAGAAGATGGAACGATTACAGAAAACAATTGCAAAGGCGGGTATTGCCAGTCGTCGTAAAGCAGAAGAGCTCATTGTTAATGGCAAAGTCAAAGTGAATGGCGTTGTTGTTACTGAGCTTGGAACACAAGTATCTCCTGAGGATGATATTAGTGTAAATGGTGTTGCTTTAAAGAAAGAAGAAAAAGTATATTACCTATTAAATAAACCACGTAGAGTTATTTCTAGTGTTAGTGATGAAAAGGGTAGAGAAACAGTTCTTGCGTATTTAAGTGATGTTAGAGAACGTATCTATCCAGTAGGTAGATTGGATTATGATACTTCTGGTATCTTGCTA
>JABZLU010000044.1:0-6827 GCA_015256605.1 Solobacterium sp. | reverse complement strand
ACTAAGAAGCCAGAACCATACGGTGGAAAGGGTATTCGTTATGTTGACGAAGTTGTTCGCCGTAAGGAAGGTAAGACTGCAGCTGCCAAGAAGTAAGGGAAAGGAGAGACTAAGTAATGATTAAATTAGCAAATAAAAATGCAGAACGTATTCGTCGTCATAAGCGTGTACGTAAGGTCGTAAACGGTACTCCTGAGTGCCCAAGACTAAATGTATTCCGTTCCAATGCAAACATCTATGCACAGGTAATCGATGATACAACAGGTACAACTTTATGTGCTGTAAGTTCTCTTGAATTAAAGCTTGAGAATGGCGGTAACGTTGAAGCAGCCAAGAAGGTTGGTGCAGCAATCGCTAACAAGTGCAAAGAAGCTAAGATCGAAGCAGTACGTTTCGACCGTGGCGGTTATGTATATCACGGAAGAGTCCAGGCTTTAGCTGATGCAGCTAGAGAAGCTGGCTTGAAGTTCTAAGGAAGGAGAGTACGAAATGCAGAACGATAAGAAGAGTTTCAAGAAACGCGAACCAAAAGAGTTCGAAGAAGTAGTAGTCTCCATTAACCGTGTCAGCAAGACTGTAAAGGGTGGACGTAGAATGCGCTTTGCAGCACTAGTTGTTGTTGGTGATAAGAAGGGTAGAATCGGATTCGGTATGGGTAAAGCAGCCGAAGTTCCAGATGCTATCAAGAAGGCTACAGAAGCAGCTACAAAGAATGTATTCAGCGTTAACCTCGTTGATAACTACCGTACAGTTCCACATGCAATTAAGAGCAAGCACAGTTCAACAACTGTATTCTTAGCTCCAGCTGCACCTGGTACTGGTGTTATCGCCGGTGGTGAAGTACGTTCCGTATTAGAGCTTGCTGGTGTATCTGATGTCCTTTCTAAGGTTATCGGTTCACGTACACCTGTCAATGTTGTTTACGCAACATTAGAAGCATTAAAGGGTATGCGTACAGTAGATGAAATTGCTAAGACTCGCGATAAGAAAGTCGCTGAGATTCGATAAGGAGGGTCCTGATGAAACTAAATGAATTAACATATACAGAAGGTTCCCGCTCTAACAGAAAGAGAATCGGTCGTGGCCAAGGTTCCGGTACAGGTAAGACTTCCGGAAAGGGTAACAAAGGTCAGAACGCTCGTAGCGGCGGTGGTGTTGCGATTGGATTTGAAGGTGGACAGACACCATTCTTCAAGAGAATGCCTAAGAGAGGTTTCACAAACTATACTCGCAAGGAGTATGCAATTGTTAACGTTGAGGACTTAAATAAGTTCGAAGACGGTGTAACAGTTGACTACGAAGCTCTTAAGGCTGCAGGCCTTGTTAAGAAGCACCTAGATGGTGTTAAGGTACTTGGTTGCGGTAAGCTTGAGAAGAAACTCACTGTTAAGGCTGAGAAGTTCTCAAAGACAGCACAGAGTGCTATTGAAGCAGCAGGCGGAAAAGTAGAGGTTCTCTAATATGATGCATACGTTCGTCAGCTTGTTTAAGAATAAGGAAACTCGCAATAGAATATTCTTTACTTTAGCAATGCTGCTGATCTATCGCGTCGGAGCTGCTCTACCTGTTCCGGGTGTAAACACGGAAACGCTAGCTCAATCACTTGCAAATAACTCACTACTCAGCATAATGAATATGCTGGGTGGTGGTGCACTTGAAAGATTATCCATCTTTGCGATGGGTGTCACACCATATATCACAGCAAGTATTATCATTCAGCTGTTATCCATGGATGTTATTCCGTCACTAACGGAAATGACAAAGTCTGGACAGACAGGCCGAATGAAGATTGAACGAATTACTAGATACTTAGGAGTTGTATTGGCATTTGTTCAAGCATATTCCTTGGTATATGGATTCGATAAGCAGTATAACGTCCTGACAAATGCAAATCTTTCAGGTTACTTATATACTGCAACCGTCATGACTGCGGGATCTATGTTCCTCATCTGGATTGGTGACCGTATTTCAATGAAGGGTATCGGTAATGGTTTATCCATTATTATCTTCGCGGGTATTGTTTCTAATATGCCAGCAGCGTTCATGCAGGTATATCAGATTCTTGCTGGAGGAACAACACAAGGTGAACTATTCAATGGTATTCTACAGTTCGCATTGTATTGTGTCCTATATCTAGCGGTTGTTGTCTTCGTAATTATTATGGAAACAGCAGTACGTAAGATTCCTATCCAGTATACAAACAGTTCCGCAGCACGTAGTGGTAGTGATATAACATTCTTACCACTCAAAATTAATAGTGCATCTGTAATTCCTGTCATTTTTGCACAGAGTATTATGATGGCTCCACAGATTGTAATTAGTTTTATCAATACTGACCTGTATAATAAACTAAGCCAGTGGCTCTCATTGAGTACACCAACCGGTCTTGGACTCTATGCATTATTAACAATCCTGTTCACATTCTTCTATACTGACTTGCAGGTAGATCCAGAAAAGGTTGCTGAAAACCTTGGTAAGTCTGGTGCCTATATTCCTGGTATTCGTCCAGGTAATGAGACAAAGACATATCTGCATAAGGTATTGAACCGAATTACAGTACTTGGCGCCATTGGATTGACACTAATTGCTGTAGTTCCTTATTTACTAACCATGTTTACTCCATTATCCCAAGCAACTGCTGTAGGTGGAACTGGTATCATCATTGTTGTCGGTGTCGCAATGGAAACTGTTAAACAATTAAAGGGACAGTTAACACAGAAACAGTACAAGGGATTCTTGAGATAAGTTTGGAAAGAGGTAATAAGATATGAATATTCTGATCATGGGTCCTGCAGGGGCAGGAAAAGGCACAATGTCTGACCTAATCCTAAAGGAATACAATATCGCACACATCTCTACTGGTGATATGCTAAGAGAGAATGTGCGTAACAGCACAGCTTTAGGCCTTGAGGCTCAAAGCTATATGAATCAAGGTAAACTTGTACCAGATGATTTAATCAATGCAATGGTTGAAGATCGTATTCAACAACCAGATTGTGCAAATGGTTATCTCTTAGATGGCTTCCCACGTACATTAGTACAGGCTGAAGTCTTCGACAAGATTGCTAAGAAGATTGGTAAAGAAGTTGATGCAGTTATCGACTTACAGGTGAAGTTCGAAATTCTTGAAGAAAGAATTACAGGACGTCGCATCTGTCCAAAGTGCGGGGCAATTTATCATATTCATAATCATCCAAGTAAAGTTGAAGGCGTATGTGATGTTTGCGGAAGTGAACTTCAACAACGTAAAGACGATACAGTTGAACAATTAAAAGTTCGTATGGAAGCTTATGAATCAAGTACAAAACCGGTTATTGATTATTATGATCAAAAGGGTGTAGTTACTCATATTGATGCTGCACAAAAACCAGAGAAAGTATTTGAAGATATAAAAAAAGCTCTTGAGAAGAATGCTTAGAAATATTGAGTTGGAAAGGGATTGATTTCCCTTTCCAGAACTCATATAAAGAAAGTGAGTAAGATGAGCAAACAGGACGTAATTGAAATTGATGGCATTGTGGAAGAAACACTTCCAAATGCAAATTTCCTGGTGAAGCTTCAAAATGGTCACGAGATCCGTGCCCACGTTGCTGGTAAAATCCGTATGAACTACATTCGCATTTTACCGGGAGACCGGGTCACCGTTGAAATTTCACCATATGATTTAACACGTGGGCGAATTACCTACAGACATAAGTAAAAGTTTTTGGTAGAATTGTCCAGGAGGCAAATAAAAATGAAAGTAAGACCATCTGTAAAACCAATTTGTGATAAGTGCAGAGTGATCAAGCGCAAGGGCGTTGTTATGGTCATCTGCGAAAACCCTAAGCATAAGCAGAGACAGGGTTAATTAAAGGGAGGATAACTAAATATGCCACGTTTTGCTGGTGTCGATATTCCGCGTAACAAAGTTATCGGCGTATCATTGACATACATTTATGGAATCGGCCCTACAACAGCTAAGAATATCCTTGCTGCTTGTGGAATCGACGAAAACACACGTACAAACGACTTAACGGATGCACAGGAAACTGCAATCCGTGAAAAGATTGATGCTATTAAGACTGAGGGTGACCTCCGCCGTGATAGAGCATTAGATATCAAGCGACTAATGGAAATCGGTTCATACCGTGGAATCCGTCATAGAAGAGGATTACCAGTTCGTGGACAACGTACACGTACAAATGCTCGTACAAGAAAAGGTCCACGTCGTACTGTCGCTAATAAGAAGAAGTAATAGGAGGGTATAATGGCAGCTAACACAAAGAAAAAAGGCGCTGTGATTCGTAAGAAGAAGGCCCGCCGCAATGTAGCAAAAGGTATTGCTCATATTCATTCAACATTCAACAACACAATCGTTACTATTTCTGATGAAGCAGGTAACGTTATTTCTTGGAGCTCAGCTGGTGCATTAGGTTATAAGGGTTCACGTAAGTCTACTCCTTATGTTGCACAGTTATGCGCTGAAGCAGCTGGTAAAGCAGCTGTTCAACAGGGTATGAAGAGCGTAGAAGTAAATGTTAAGGGACCAGGTGCTGGTCGTGAATCAGCAGTTCGTTCTTTACAGACAGCAGGTTTAGAGATTACCGTTATTAATGATGTAACTCCGATCCCTCATAACGGATGCCGTCCGCCAAAGAGACCGCGTGGATAATCATTAGAACAGGAGGATTGAAGCATGCAAAAATTTGAACGCGCCGATTTCGAAGTACAGGAATATGTAGAATCTGAAAATTATGGTAAGTTTGTTCTTTCTCCATTAGAGAGAGGATTTGGTACAACAATCGGGAATGCGCTTCGCAGGGTCCTGCTTTCATCCCTACCGGGAGCCGCAGTATTCTCCATCAAGGTTGATGGCGTATACCACGAATTTACATCTATCCCAGGTGTGAGAGAAGACGTTTCCATGATTATCTTGCAATTAAAGCAGTTAGTCATGAAGATTGAGGACGATGAGGTCTATACATTACAGATCTCTGCGAAGGGACCATGCACAATCACTGCTGGTGATATTATTTGCCCAGCTCAAGTTGAAGTTATTAACAAAGACTTGGAGATTGCGCACCTAGAAAAAGACGTAACATTAGAGATGGAATTAAAGGCTAAGAATGGCCGTGGTTACATTAGTGCTGATTTAAACAAGCAACTAAACCAAGGTTCCTCTCAAGGAATTGGTACAGTATTTACTGACTCTATTTACACACCAGTTGAAAAAGTTGCTTACAACGTTGAGCCAACACGTGTAGGTGAAGATGTTAAATATGATGCTGTTACACTCGAGGTTTGGACTGATGGTTCTATCAATCCACAAAAGGCGATTGCAATGGCAGCTAAGATTTTAATTGATCACTTAGATATCGTTGCTGGTATTAACGATGAAGTACTACAAATGGATGAAGTACTTAAGGAAGGTAATACAGAGCAGCCAAGTAAGGGACAACAGATGATGATTGAAGATCTTGACTTATCTGTACGTTCTTACAACTGCTTAAAACGTGCCGGAATTCAGACAGTTGATGAACTGACACAAAAGACCGAGGATGAAATGATGAGAGTCCGTAACCTCGGTAAGAAATCATTAAAAGAGGTTAAGGATAAGCTCATTGAACTTGGTTTGGGCTTCAAATCCTTTGATTAACAGGAGGAACGTTTATGTGGAATCGTAAATTCGGCAGAAATGCTGATCACCGCAAAGCTATGTTGAGAAACTTAGCTACTTCTGTCATCATGTATGGCAAGGTAGAAACAACAGAAGCTAAAGCTAAAGATATGAGATCTGTAGTTGACGAGTTAATCACTTTAGGTAAAAAGGGTGATTTAGCTGCTCGTCGTCAGGCTGCTGCTTTCGTTAGAAATGTTGTAGCTGATGAAAAGACAGGACAGACAGTATTAAAGAAGTTATTTGAAGAAGTAGCTCCTAAGTATGCTGATCGTAAGGGCGGATATACACGTGTTGTTAAGACAGGTGTTCGTCGTGGCGATGCTGCTCCAATGGCTTATATCGAATTAGTTTAATCAAAAAGATAGACCGTATATCGATGATATACGGTCATTTTTTTATTTGAGACTTTCTCCATTTTGCTGGTGTGAGTTGATACTGTTCTTTAAATTTACGATTGAAATAACTTTTATCTTTATATCCAATTAAAGAGGAAATCTCCTCAATCGAATAATTAGATGTTCTTAGAAGACGACAAGATTCTTCTAAACGGATATATAGTAATTTCTCTGAAAAAGAGGTACCTGTAATACGCTTAAACATTGAAGATAGATAATCAGGATTATAAGAAAATCTTGATGCAGTATCTTGTAGAGTACATTCATCAAAATGATCCCCCATATACTTTAAAATCTTTCCAAAACGATTTTTAGCAATCATGGTTGAGTTTTGAACAACAAGATTTGTAGGACGTTTCCGATCTAATAAAGTGAATAATCCAACTGCGAGTAAATGTTGTAGTTTTGTGGAGTAACTATCTGTATGATAAATTTCACGTTTTAAGAACTCGAACAGATTTTTAAAGTCATTGGATGTATCCGCCTTAAAAAATAGATGATCATGCTCGCATGAATTTCTAGTAGTGATAAAATCGTAAATAATTTTACAGTCTGCAATTTGACTATAGAATAAAGAATCAAAAAAAGACTCATGGAAAGAAATAATAGTAATCTTATTTGTCGATGACCATGTGATATCTGGATGGCAGAGTACAATATATCCTGGATACATTTGATAACTACGATTTTTAAGTCGAATATCAGTATCTTCATCACAATATAGTAGTGATATTGTAGCTGTCTTCCCATTTGATGATTTAAATAGTTTT
>JABZLU010000043.1:2783-6908 GCA_015256605.1 Solobacterium sp. | reverse complement strand
ACAACGGGCAGTATGTGCATGATAATTTGCTTTGATCATGGGGATTACCTCCAAAACGTAGAAATTATAACATTCCTATCATAGATTGACAAAATATACAAAAGTAATATCATAATACTTGAGCAATTGTTCAAGTATTATGAGTGTGAGGTGCTGAAAATGGAATATAGATATCGTGTTGTCGGAATTGATTGTGCGGATTGTGCCGCAGAACTAGCAGAGGAAATCAGAAAAATCGAGGGTGTCGTAGATGCGGATATCCACTTTATGCAGCAGAAGATGTACTTTGCCTGTGAAGAAAGAAATCATTCTGTGATTGAACAGAAGGTTTTTGATATTATCCATGATGATGAACCTGATGCAGTGATTACAGCCCTACACGAAGAGCCAAAACATCTCTTTAAATTTAATATTAAGAATATCGACTGTGCAGATTGTGCCAATGAGATTGCGGAAAAGGCAATGGAAATTGAAGGTGTAGAACATGCGGAAGCTGATTTCATGCATGCGATTTTGCGTGTACAATTTGCGACAGCTGAATATACACGTATTGAAAATGAACTACGTGAAATGATTGCTAGAGAAGAACCAGAGGTTGAATTTTCACGTTATTATGCAGAACAGAAGGTTGAACAGAATGAGGAACATAGTACACATATCATGATTGTTCGCTTGGTACTCGGTGCAGTGTTATTTGGTTTATCATTCTTATTCACAGGCATCACAAGTAATATTTCAACATTACTTGCGTATATCATTCTTGGATACGATGTTATCTATAAGGCCTTCTATAATTTGAAACGAGGAAATCTATTAGACGAGCATTTTCTTATGACTATCGCAACTTTTGCGGCGTTATATCTAGGCGATTGTAAGGAAGCAACTGGTGTTATGTTATTCTACCAGATTGGGGAATTCTTCCAGGATTTAGCAGTGGATCATTCTCGTAAGTCTATCGCATCTTTGATGGATATTCGTCCTGACTATGCATTTGTACAAAGCGGAACGGAGTTCATTAAAGTAGATCCAACGGAAGTACAGATTGGCGATATCATTCAGGTAAAACCTGGAGAACGAATCCCTTTAGATGGTGTTATTGTGAATGGTAGTTCTTCCCTTGATACAGCATCTCTAACGGGTGAATCGAATCTACGTGATGTGGATGTAAATGATGAAGTAATTTCGGGTGTTGTGAATACAAGTGGTGTGTTATTAATTCGTACTACGAAGGAGTTTGCACAATCTACAGTCTCAAGAATTCTAAATATCATCGAAGAAAATAACGAGACAAAGTCCAAACAAGAGAAATTCATTACAAAGTTCTCTCATTACTACACTCCTACGGTTGTTACATTAGCAATAATTGTGGCCGTTATAGTGTCGATTTTAACTGGTGATATTAACGAAGGTATCTATCGTGCATGCACGTTCTTAGTTATCTCTTGTCCATGTGCATTAGTTATTTCTATTCCACTTTCATTCTTTGCTGGAATTGGTGGATTATCCATGCACGGTATCATGTTGAAAGGTGCGAACTTCGTTGAAAAGATAGCGGGTATTCGTACAATCGTATTCGATAAAACGGGCACTTTAACAACAGGACAGTTTGCGGTGAATCGTTTGTTAGATAGCAGTGACGATGAAAAATTATTGAAATTAGCTGCCTATGTGGAAAGTTATTCCAATCATCCAATTGCGAAAGCAATTCAGAATTCTTATCGAAATGAAGTAGACCAAACTAAGATTTCTGACATGCAAGAAATTGCGGGTAGAGGTATTTCTATCACATTGGAAAATCATCAAGTACTCGTTGGTAATTATAAGATGATGAAAGAAAACAATGTGGATTGTAAACAATACACAGAACCAGGAACCTATGTATATGTGGCAGAGAACGGCATCTTCTTGGGTTGTATATTACTAAAGGATACAGTTAAGCAAGATGCGGCCAATGCATTACATAGTTTAAATAAGAATCATGCTTGCATGATGGTATCAGGTGATGCGAAAGAAATCTGCCAAGAAGTAGGCAAGGAACTAGGTATCAATTCTATCTATGGAGGGTGCTTACCAGAAGATAAAATTACATGCGTGAATACTGTCAAGAAAGATGGTGTAGTCGCATTTGTAGGTGATGGCGTTAATGATGTGCCGGTGATGAGAAGTGCAGATATTGGCTTTGCGATGGGGTCACTTGGTAGTGATGCGGCAATTGAAGCAGCTGATGTCATCATCACGGATGATAATCTAAACAAGATTGACACAACCATTCGACAGGCAAAGAGAATTATTCGTATCGCAAATCAAAATATTGTCTTCGCAATTGCGATTAAAGTGCTTGCATTAGTATTAGGTGCACTTGGTATTGCGAATATGTGGATGGCAATTTTTGCGGATACAGGAGTAGCAATGTTATGTGTCATTAATGCAGTACGACTTCTTCGTATCAAGGAATAATTAGTATTCCTATATTTGCAAGTATGGTAAAATAACCATGTTGTAAAGGAGGTTATCTTATGCGTATATTAGATATCGTATCGGTGATTATCCTGATACTCGTAGCCGCATTAGGCGTGCTATATTTGCAAATGAAAAGGAGCAAAAAATGAAGAAATTTATAACTGCTTTACTAGTGAATGTAATTTCACTTTGGGTAATTGATTACCTCATGAGATCTATATACATCGCAACACCAAATGCGTTATTTGCGATTGCTTTTGTACTAATGATTTTAAATGCGACTCTGAAGCCACTGATGAAGTTAATCTTCTTGCCAGTTACATTCTTGAGTTTTGGATTATTTTCATTGATAATCAATGCAGTTGTACTCGCAACAGCGTTTAGTTTTGCGCCGGGTTCATATATTACAGGATTTCCATCAGCGTTTATCGCAAGTATTCTTTTATCGATTGCCAATTCCGCAATAAATTCTTATATTGAATAACATCGTACGAAGAAGTGCGATGTTTTTTTCTGGGTTGTATTATCTTACATAAAATATAATAATGATAATGAAAGAATAAGGTACTAAGAGGTAGATATGTCACAACTAGAAGGGATTATAAAAAAATCCACGTTGAAGTATGCATTGATTGCATTTGGTTTTTGTGTTTTATCAGAAATCATTAGCCTAGTATCCCCAAGATTAATGCAATATATCATTGATACAGTTATACCACAAAGAAACATGCATACAATTATCATTAGTATTCTAATATTTGTGTCAATACCACTACTGCATATATGCGTAAAATCAATTTTTAATTACTTTACGATTGTTTTCGCCAGAAATAAAGGGAATGAGTATGCAATTCAATTAATGGAAAAGATAATTCATCAACCACTCCGCTTTTTTGATACGCACAATTCTATTGAGCTATTGACGGAATCAGGTAGAGAACTTTCTAACTTATTATTGTTCTATATCAAAGATGTTCCTAGTTACTATAGTGCAATTCTATCCTCAATTATCATCTTTATAATTTTGTGCTCTTATCACCCTGTGATAGGAGTATTCCAAATTTTATTCTTGCCACTTAGTATTATTCCGGTCAGATTTATTCATCTTAAGTTAGAGGGATTAGTAAATAGTGTAATCGAAAAGAACGCAAAGAATAATCAATTAAAAGCGGATATGTTTAAGAATATCGACTACATCAAGAGTAATAACCTAGAGACATTCTATATCAATCAGATAAAAGAGAATAATGATGGAATCGTTTCTGTTTGGGGAAGTGTCGCTTCGATGGAATCTCTAGCTGGTGTATGGATTAATGGATTTATGACGTCTCTATTTACTGGATTATCATTTGGTATCGTTGCGCTATTGATGATGTATACAACAAAACTTACAGTCGGAACAATTGTTTCTGTAGTCAGCTATTGTGAGTTGTTATATTCCTATTTACATATAATATTTTCAACGGAAATTGAAAAAGGAAAGTTCAAAGGTGAATTTACAAAGACAAAGGAATTATTCGAATTAGAGTATGATATTTCTAACAATCAGCATCCATTTTCAATGAAGCGAGCAATCAGATTTGAACAAGTAAATTTTCAATATACAAATACACCTATCTTAAAAAATTTAACGTTAGAATTACTGTCTCATAAATGGACTGTTAT
>JABZLU010000043.1:0-2773 GCA_015256605.1 Solobacterium sp. | reverse complement strand
GTATAAATGAACATTGTGATGACTCGATACCATTATTATGATATAATACGGAATCTTTGTCTTTTACTAAAAAATCACCAAAATTAAGATCAAAACCATTATTAAAAATTTTAAAACTAATAGAAAAGTTCTACACAGAGTACGAAGGGAAAATCATGGTTGATGATATATCTTTGAAGGATATTGATAGCCATGATCTGAGAAATCAGGTGGCTTATTTATCGCAATCACCTTCGTTATTCCCAGGTAGTATTCGTAGTAATTTAACGGTTAGTAGCGATACAATTACAGATGAAATGATTTGGGAAGTATTAAAAACAGTGAATATGAAAGACTATGTTTCCTCGTTGGACGATGCTTTGGATACTGATATTTATGAAGCAGGAAAAATTATGTCTACTGGGCAGAAGCAGCGTTTGTGCATCGCAAGAGCGTTATTGAGAAACGTGGAGATATACCTATTGGATGAAATTACATCTAATGTTGATCGTGAAAATACGCGGCTGATTTTATCATATTTCAAGGAGCTATCAAAAGATGGAAAGACAATTATCAGCGTTACACATGATAGAGAATATATTCCTTTTGCGGATGTGACATATGAATTATGGAATGGGAAAGACGCAACCATAGTTTCAAAAATTTAGTAATAACTGTATCAGTGGATAAATTTTGATTATTTATAGGAGCATATAAGAGAAAATATATGCTCTTTTGTGATTATGCGGCAACATTATTCCAATATCTGATATAATTTTTATCGATATGAGAACAGTAATTCAAAGAGTAAAACATGCCAGTGTCACCATTGATGGCGTCATAAATGGGAAAATTGAACAAGGTTTCCTATTGTTGGTTGGAATCAAAGATGATGACACAGAAGCAGTAGTAGAAAAGATGGCAGATAAGATTGCCAAAATGCGTATTTTCGATGATGAAAACGGGAAGATGAATCTAGCATTACAACAAGTTGGAGGTGCGATTTTATCTATTTCACAGTTTACGTTATTCGCAAACTGCAAAAAAGGTAATCGTCCAAGTTTCGACGGGGCGGGGAAGCCTGAACATGCCAAAGCGATGTACTTATACTTTAATGAAGTATTGAGACGCTATGGTTTACAAGTAGAGGAAGGTATCTTTGCGGCAGATATGAAAGTTGAACTGCTCAACGATGGTCCTATCACAATATGTCTGGATTCGGAGGATTTAAAATGACACAAATTATCTACGGTAGTGAATTATCTGCCGAATTAAAAGAGAATATGCGCTCAAAAGTGGAATCTTGGGTATCTGCAGGTATGAGAACTCCGTGTCTTGCGGTTATCCTTGTAGGAGATAATCCAGCATCTGAGTCTTATGTGCGTGGAAAAGAGAAGGCGTGTGCAGCAGTTGGCATTAAAACCAATACCATTCGTTTATCTTCTTCTATCTCTCAAGAGGAGTTAGAGAAGACAATCTGTGATTGTACCAAGGATGATACGGTTGATGGTATTTTGATTCAGTTACCATTACCTGAAGGCTTTGATGAGGATAGGGCGATAGCTTGTATCGATCCACAAAAGGATGTGGATGGGTTACATCCGCTAAATTTTGGAAGATTCTTTATGAACCAACCATCGTTTGTACCATGTACACCACTTGGTATCATGGAACTCCTAAAACGTATGAAATGTAATCCTAAGGGGAAACATGCGGTGGTTATTGGCCGTTCTAAACTGGTAGGTACACCAGTTGCACGCTTATTACAGAATGCAAATGCGACAGTTACAATCTGTCATTCCCATACTGCAAACTTAAAAGAACTTACCAACTTAGCAGATATCTTGATTGTTGCAGTAGGTAAGCCGAAGATGATTGACGCGCAATATGTCAAAGAAGGTGCGTATGTCATCGACGTTGGTGTAAATAGTGTTGATGGTCATTTATGCGGAGATGTGGATTTTGAATCTGTAACGCCTAAGGCGGGTGCGATTACGCCTGTACCAAAGGGTGTAGGTCCGATGACCATTTGCATGTTGTTACAAAATACAATTACTGCGTATGAAAAGAGGCAGGGACTATGATCAATGATTTTAATCTAAACGATACAGTCGAAATGAAAAAGGAACATCCATGCAAGAAGTCCAAGTATTGGAAAGTGATTCGTATGGGTGCGGATATTAAAATCAAGTGTTTAGGTTGTGGTGCAGTCGTGATGTTTCCAAGACATGAATTTGAGCGTAAGCTAAAGAAGATTATTGAAAAAGCACCACAGGAATAAGAGGAAAGAAAAGAGGAATCATATATGTCATTAACAGCAGGTATCGTTGGCCTACCAAATGTTGGTAAATCAACTTTGTTTAATGCAATTACAAACAGCCAGGTCCTAGCAGAGAACTATCCATTCGCAACCATCAATCCAAACGTTGGTGTGGTAGAAGTTCCTGATAAGAGAATGGATGACTTCGTAGAACTCTTCCATCCAAAGAAGACAATCTATACAACCTTTGAATTTACAGATATCGCAGGTCTTGTGAAGGGTGCTTCAAAGGGCGAAGGCTTAGGGAACCAATTCTTAGCGAATATTCGTGAGACAGACGCAATCGTTCACGTTGTAAGATGTTTTGATGATAGCAATATCGAACATGTAGAGGGTTCTGTTGACCCAATTCGTGATATTGAAGAAATTAACTTAGAGCTTTGCTTAAGTGATTTGGATACAGTTCAAAATCGTATTAGTAAGGTTGCGAAAAAAGCACAGACATCCAAGGATAAGGATGCAGTAGCTGAATAT
>JABZLU010000042.1:0-7129 GCA_015256605.1 Solobacterium sp. | reverse complement strand
CTGTCTTAGGAGCTAGGATTGGCTTTTGTGTGTAACGGCCAACGATACGATCAAATAGGCCTTCAATTAATACTGGCTTTTCATCTGGACGTAGAATCTTATCTTCATAGATATTCTTAACGAGATATCCACGTTCTGTTCCACAGTCTTCTTCTCCGATGATAACTTCCTGAGCAACATCGACAAGACGACGTGTTAAGTATCCAGATTCGGCAGTCTTCAAGGCTGTATCTGTTAATCCCTTACGTACACCGTGAGTGGAAATAAAGAACTCTGATACGCTCATACCTTCACGGAAACATGAGTAAATTGGGACTTCGATAATAGATGGTTGGTATTCCTTACGGGACTTAGACTGTGTAGGACGAGCCATCAATCCACGCATACCAGCTAACTGTGTAAAGTGGTTCTTGTTACCACGGGCACCAGATACCGCCATCATGTTGATTGGGTTCATACGAGCCATGGATTCCATTAAGTTGTTACCAACATCATTCTTAACATCATTCCAGAGTGAGGAGAACTTAGCTTCCCATTCCTGAGGTGTTAATAGACCTCTGTCACGTAACATGTTGAACTGTTCAGCCTTCTTACGACCTTCAGCTACTAACGCTTCCTTATTAGGTGCGACAGAGATATCGCTGAGGGCTACAGTCATACCTGCTAATGTTGAATAGAGGTATCCCATATCCTTCAAGCTATCCAAGATGTCTGATGTGCCATTTGTCTTATAGTGGTCAAAGACAGCCGCAATCAAGTTTCCTAAGTCCTTCTTCTTGAATTCAGATGCTACCTTACGGTTAGCAAATTCCTTCTTGATATCTGTACCTAGTGGAACAAACTCTGAATCTGGTGTTGCCTTTAGATTTTCTGGAGTTACCTCATTGAGATATGGGAAATCTGCAGGGAATACACCGTTAAAGATAATCTTACCAACTGTTGTTAATAAGTATTGGTTATTTTGTTCTTCTGTAAAGCCAGTCTTGTTAACTGCTCTTGCAGGAAGAGCGATACGATTATGTAAGTGAACAACACCTGTCTGGTATGCCATCATTACTTCGTTGACATCCTTGAATACGTGTCCTTCATTTTCACTATATCTTCTCCATCTTGCTGCTTCAGTCTTTTCGCCAAGCTTTTCTAGAGCGTCTGCCTTCTTCTTGAACTCTTCAGCTGTTTCTTCCATGTTCAAGTAGAAGTTACCTAATACTAAGTCCTGTCCAGGTGTAACGATAGGCTTACCATCCTTAGGACCTAAGATATTGTTAGAACCTAACATCAAGACTTCAGTTTCAGCTCTTGCCATCTCACTTAATGGAAGATGGACGGCCATCTGGTCACCGTCGAAGTCCGCATTGAACGCAGGACATACTAACGGATGCACACGAATTGCACGACCTTCAACCAAGCGTGGGAAGAATGCCTGAATACCTAAACGGTGAAGTGTAGGTGCACGATTTAAGAATACTGGGTGGTTCGCAATAACCTTTTCCACAACATCCCAAACACGTGGATCTTGACGACCAATCAACTTCTCAGCTGTCTTAGGGTTAGACGCAATCTGTAAGTTTACTAATTCGTTAATTACGAATGGCTTGTATAAATTAATTGCCATTTCCTTAGGTAATCCGCACTGCCACATCTTGAGGTATGGTCCAATTGCGATAACGGAACGACCAGAGAAGTCAACACGCTTACCTAATAGGTTCTGACGGAAGCGTCCCTGCTTACCCTTTAAGGAGTGAGATAGAGACTTGAGTGCACGTCCACCAGCACCTGTAATTGCCTTGGAACGACGACCGTTATCAATTAACGCATCAACAGCTTCCTGTAACATACGCTTTTCGTTTTGAACGATGATTGCAGGAGTTCCAAGTTCAAGCAGCTTCTTTAAACGGTTATTACGAGTAATAACACGACGATATAAATCATTTAAGTCAGAAGTAGCGAAACGACCACCATCCAACTGTAACATTGGACGAAGATCTGGTGGGATAACTGGTAATACAGTTAATACCATCCACTCTGGCTTGTTTTCAGAGTTACGGAATGCTTCTACTGTTTCTAAACGCTTGATTAGCTTCTTGCGCTTATCACCAGTAGACTTTTCAAGCTCTGCCATAATTGCTGTATATTCAGCTTCAACATCACACTGTTCAAGTAATGTCTTAATCGCTTCTGCACCTGTTTGTGCAACGAAGCTACCAGCACCATAAATAGCGTTGTTTTCGCGGTATTCTCTTTCGGAAAGAATCTGCTTGTATTCAAGCTTTGTATCACCTGGGTCAGTTACGATCCAAGATACAAAGTATACAACTTCTTCCAATGACTTAGGCGCTACGTTTAATAGGAGTGCCATACGGGAAGGAATTCCACGTAAATACCAAATATGTGCTACTGGAGCTGCTAATTCAATATGACCCATACGTTCACGACGTACGCTAGCCTTTGTGATTTCAACACCACAACGGTCGCAGACTACGCCTTGGTAACGAATCTTCTTGAACTTTCCGCAAGCGCACTCCCAGTCCTTTGTAGGACCGAAAATGCGTTCGCAGAATAAACCATCACGCTCAGGCTTCTGAGAACGATAGTTGATTGTTTCTGGCTTCTTTACTTCGCCATATGACCAAGCAAGGATTTTCTCTGGTGATGCCAGACCGACTTTAATCGCTGTAAAGTTATTAATATTCATCTAAGCATCCTCCTTATTGATCTTCTTCCCCGAAGTCATCGAACCCTACGGTCGCTGCTTCAGGAATTTCTTCATCTAATTCATCTTTGATTGTTAGATCTTCGTTTGACTCCGCATCATTTACAAGTGTAGATGGGTCGAAATCAAGAGTTGTTTCTTCCTTGAGTTCTTCCTGTTCCATCTGCTTGAGATCCATCTCATTGCCAGCGTCATCCATCATACGTACATCAATCGCAAGAGCTTGTAATTCGTGTACTAATACACGGAATGATTCAGGAATACCAGGTTCTGGCATATCCTTGCCCTTCACAATTGCTTCATATGTCTTTGTACGTCCAGCAATATCATCTGACTTCACAGTCAAGATTTCTTGTAATACATGAGATGCACCATATGCTTCAAGAGCCCAAACTTCCATCTCACCAAATCTCTGACCACCATTTTGTGCCTTACCACCTAATGGCTGCTGTGTAACGAGTGAGTATGGACCGGTTGCACGTGCATGTAACTTATCATCAACCATGTGCGCAAGCTTAATCATATACATGACACCAACTGAGATACGGTCGTCATACGCCTCACCTGTACGTCCATCATATAGAACATACTTACCATCTGGTGAAGAGTTAGATTCCTTCATAATGTCACGTAGGTCTGTGTTAGATACACCATCGAATACTGGAGTCGCAAACTTGACACCCAATTGCTTCGCAGCGAATCCAAGATGAACCTCCAATACCTGTCCGATATTCATACGTGATGGTACACCGAATGGGTTCAACATAATGTCGATAGGAGTTCCATCTGACATGTATGGCATATCTTCAACTGGATTGATACGAGAGATAACACCCTTGTTACCATGACGTCCAGCCATCTTATCACCCTCAGAAATCTTACGTTTCTGAACGATATAAACCTTAACAACTTCATTTACTCCTGGTGGAAGTTCATGGTCTTCCTTACGCTTGAATACGCGGATACTGTGTACAATACCTGCACCACCATGTGGTACCTTCAAGGAGTTATCACGTACTTCACGTGACTTCTCACCGAAGATAGCCATCAATAACTTCTCTTCTGGAGTTTGGTCTGTTTGACCCTTAGGAGTAACCTTACCAACAAGGATATCTCCTTCCTTCACTTCTGCACCGACCATGACGATACCACGACCATCAAGGTTGCGGCATGCACTTTCGGCGACGTTAGGAATATCACGAGTAATCTCTTCTGGGCCTAACTTCGTTTCACGGCATTCGATGTCATATTCTTCAATATGTACAGATGTGTAGTAGTCTTGCGATTGCATCTTTTCAGACATGATAATCGCATCTTCATAGTTATAACCATGCCATGTCATAAACGCGATTGTAACGTTTTGACCTAAAGCAAGTTCGCCATTTTCCATCGCTGGACCATCCGCAAGGATTGTGCCACGTTCAACACGTTCGCCATCCCAAACAATAGGTCTTTGATTTAAGCAAGTAGAAGCGTTAGAACGACGATACTTTGTCAATTCATATGTCTTCTCATTACCATTATCTTCTGCCACAACAACCTTTGTTGCGTCAACATATGTAACAACACCTGGGCCTGTCGCAACACAAGCAGAACCTGAGTCACGTGCAATCACGTGTTCCATACCTGTACCAACAAATGGACTATGTGGGTTCATCAGAGGTACGGCCTGACGCTGCATGTTGGCACCCATGAGGGCACGAGTACAGTCATCGTTTTCCAAGAATGGAACACACGCAGTCGCTACAGAAACAATCTGACGTGGAGATACGTCGGCGTAGTCTACTTGGCTACGGTCAACCATCACAGTTTCACCCTTGATACGAGCGATAATCTTATCGCCTACAAGGTGACCATCCTTAATCTCGTTTGCCTGCGCAATTACGTGATCATTTTCTTCATCCGCTGGCATGTACTTGATTTCATCCGTAACCTTGCCATCCACAACCTTACGGTATGGAGTTTCGATGAAGCCATATTCATTTACCTTCGCATACGTTGTAAGGTAAGAAATCAAACCGATGTTTGGTCCTTCAGGTGTCTCAATAGGACAGATACGTCCATAGTGAGAGTTATGAATATCACGCACTTCAAAGCCTGCACGTTCACGTGTAAGACCACCAGGTCCTAACGCAGAAATACGACGCTTGTTAGATAACTCCGCAAGTGGGTTTTCCTGGTCCATGAACTGAGATAACTGGGATGAGGAGAAGAACTCCTTAATCGCAGCTGTTAATGGACGGATATTTGTTAGTTGCTTTGGTGTTAAGTTTGCAGTATCTGCGATAGACATTCTTTCCTTAACAACACGTTCCATACGAGATAAACCAATACGGAATTGATTCTGGATTAATTCACCAACTGTACGGATACGACGGTTACCAAGCATATCGATATCATCTTGAGAACCTACACCATCGAACATTGTCAGTTCGTAGTTATATAGAGCATACATATCACTCATCGTGATTGTGTGTTTGTCATTTAATGGGTCGATACCAATCAAGTTCACTGGATGGCCTTCCTGCATTACAGTAACTTCCTGTACGCAAGCACCTACTAACCAAACAGTTACTTCTCCAGAATGGTTTGTAGCTTCAGCCACGATTGTTTCTTGATCAGCTGTAGAAAGCTTAGTCACTTCAACTTCTGGTAAGTAAGTTGGACACATCACTTCGCCATCAGCGTTTGTTAAATCTTCACCGTTTAATGTAACACGACCGATCTCAAACATACGAGAACCGTAATCAAGAACAGCGTTAACATTATCGTTTGTCACCTTAACAGGAGAAGCGATAATACCAGCATAAACAGTTACCTGCTTGAATTCCTTAGCGATAGCCTTTACATCTTCTTCTGTTAGAACTGTACCCATTTCTAATGTTGTACGTTCTGTCTTACCATCTAAATCAACTGCTAAGATACGTCCTACTAAGCTATTCTTCCAAGATGTATCCATCACTGCTGTAGATGGATGTGAGAATGTATGTGTAAATGGTAACGCACGGCAATTGATACCTTTATCAATTTCAGCACGTAACTCATTTCTTAATTCCTTATCGATAACAACACCCTTCTTAACAAGAGTCTTGCCTTCAGCACTTACTAAATCTTTTTCAAGAGATAGGCCTTCCATACGGTCTAAGATACTTAGCTTCTTATGAACCTTATAACGACCTGCCTTTGTTAAGTCATATCTTCTGTAGTCAAAGAACTTAGCGTCCATTAAAGTAATCGCACCATCGATTGTTGCGATTTCATCCGCACGCTGATTTTCATACACTGTTAAAAGTGCTTCGTTCTTAGTCTTTGTCTTATCAGCCGCAAGTGTATTACGTACTTCTTCGTAGTTTCCGAAAATCGCCGTATACAATAACATGTAGTCGTTCTGGAATTCACGTTCTTCTTCTGGCACGATAACATCAGAATTTACAGGCAAGTTTAGTGCCTTTAAGAACTTCTTCATGTTTGTTGTATCAAATGCATTTTCACCACGTTCAAGGTTCAAGGATAAACCAATTGCCTTAAATAAGATTGAGCTTAATACTTTTCTTCTGCGGTCAATTGATACGTTTAAAATACGGCCAAGTGCAGCTTTCTTGTCATCACTCATGAATTCCAACCATGTTCCACGGCTTGGAATCAACTCACATTTGTATGTATCACGACCTGTGCGCTCTTCTGATTCAATATCAAAGTACGCACCTGGAGAACGAACAATCTGAGATACGATAATACGCTCAGCACCATTGATAATGAATGTGCCTGTTGGCGTCATTAAAGGGAAGTCTCCCAAGAAGACCTCTTCATTCTTTGTGATTACTTCACCAGTTTCTGGATCCATAACTTCTAACTCCATCTTACCCTTAAGAGGAGCGCTGTAATTTACTTCTCTGTATTTGCATTCACTAATTGAATACTTTGGTTCCCCAAATTCATAATCTAGGAACTTCAAACGAATGTTACCCGCATAGTTTGAAATTGGATATACATCGTTAAATACTTCTTTAATACCGTCTCTTAAAAACCAGTCAAAAGCTGCAGTCTGAATTTCTACTAAATCAGGTAGATCTAGACCACTGCTAACTTTAGAATAATCTCTACGAGTTGCCTTGTTGCCATAATGCACAACGTGGTATGTCTGCTTATTTTCCATTTGTTCGCCATCCTTTCGCCTGCACCGCCAGAAATGTCGAAAAAGGGTAGAATAACCCCATCCCTATTCGACTCTTTTGCAATTTATTATAATAAAACAACTTTTTTATTCCGTCAACTTCCTACTTTGCAAAATATAGTATCCTCGATCCTTAGAAATAACCTCACAATTCCCAAACACTTCCGCAAACTTCTTCTTAGCACTTTCCGCACCTTGCTGTTTACGGATAACCGCATAGATAGAGCCACCCACTTCTAGGT
>JABZLU010000041.1:0-7171 GCA_015256605.1 Solobacterium sp. | reverse complement strand
GCCCAGGTAGAAAATATGTTTGGTTTAGAAGCGACGGGTGGCTGTATTGCAGGGTTAACCTTACTGTATGATTTAAACATCAAACACATGCATGATTTCTACAAGGAAAATTACAAACACGCCATTGTGTGGGGTGGTGGTAACGTTGCAATGGATTGCTCAAGAAGTCTTGTGCGTATCATGGATGATGTAAAGATTATCTATCGTCGTAGTGAAGCGGAGATGCCAGCGCACAAAGGAGAAATCAAAGATGCACGCAATGAAGGAGTTACCTTTCATTTCCTAGAGAATATTAAAGAAGTATTGCGTGATGAAACTGGTAAAGTAACTGGTGTAAAGGTTATTACTATGGAGCTTGGTGAACCAGATGAAAGTGGAAGAAGATCAACCCATGAGGTAGAAGGTAGTGAACATATCATTCCATGTGATTTGGTTGTGGCAGCGATTGGACAGAAAGTAGACTTCAGTGTTCTCGACAAAAATCTAAATTTGACTTCTGGTCAACACCAGAGTACAATAGAAAATGTATTCATTGTAGGGGATGCCTATTTAGGGCCTCAATCAATCGCAGCCGCAATTAAAGACGGGCGAGAAGTTGCGAAAGAGATACATGAATCGTTTATTGAAACAGAAAGATAGAGGGAATGATATGGATAAATATCGTGTTGGAATTAATATGTTGGTAGCTGCCGCAATCCTTAGAGCACTTATATTATGTACACCACTAGGTTGGTTAGCGGTTATTAGATTGTTCTTAAACATTGCATGTTTAGCAATCGTGATTGGTGGTCTATGGTACTTATACCAAGCAACTGGTGGACAAAAGATTACAAATGGTTTGATTTACACAGTGCTTGCGATGGTAGCTTATCGTGTTATGTTAGGAATCATCCATAGTATTGTAGGTGGTATTATCACACTTGTAATTGTGGTATGTGCTCTTTGTTACTTACGTGTATACAAGTACGAAGAAATTCTAAAATTTGTGAAACAATAAGAGTAAAACTTAAATAAAAGCCGAAAGGAAACACTTGAATATCATTTGTTGTGCCTTCGGCATTTTTTTAGAAAAATTAAAGTGATAATGATCTTAAAATAAAAAATACTTAAGGATTTCAATGTGTTCAACAATATATATTTGTGAGAAGATTAAATTAGTTTAATTGATATTAGCAACAAAATATTATTAATACTATTCATGAAAAGATAGGGGGGTATTCTTATGAACAAGAAATTATTAACAGGATTATGTGCAGGAATCATGCTTGTAGGTTTAGTAGGCTGTGGACCTAAAGAACCAAAACAAGACACTACAACAAGTACATCTACAAACGAAACAAAAGAAACAGAAAATAACACAGCTACAACTAACAACTCTGAAGTAACTGAGAAGAATTTCAAAGACTTCCCAGAGACAGATGAAAAGTACTTCACATATGATGAATGGCAAGAAGGTTATGTTATCTATAGTTGTACTTCTGATGACAAGGTTGTTCGTGTACCAAAGGAAATCAAAGGTAAACCTGTCATCGCAATTGGAGAACGTGGTCTTGCGAACTTGGAACATTGTGAGGCAATCGTATTACCAGATACAGTACGTTATCTTGCGAAAACTGCATTTGCGATTGATGAATCTCTAAAGTATGTATACTTAGGTAAGTCAATAGAAACAGTAGAAGATGATATCTTCAATGGATGTAGTTCTCTTGAAGAAGTAACTTTCCCAGAAGGAACAAAGAGTATTGGAACATTAGTATTCTGGGGGACAGAGTCAATTAAATCCATTACAATTCCAGCAAGTGTAACAGAAATTACAGACTTATTCTATTTTGTAAAAAACTGTAATCCAGATGTAGAAATCCATACACCTAAAGGATCAAAGGCAGAAGAAGTAGCGAATAGTTTAGGACTCAAGGTTGTAAACAATTAATGCAGTATTAAAATTAGTATTCATAAAGAAAGATAGTGTAGAGAAAACTCTATACTATCTTTGTTTATTTCATAAATGTGCTGATATAACCTTGGATGAAGATCCATAGGACGATAAGTGGAATGACATAGGAGATATATAGACGTGTCCATGCAGGAAACTTGATTCCTTTTCCTTCGTTGGCTTCTTGAATAAAGTTTTTGAATCCCCAACCGTATTTGCTGGTGCAGAATAATAGGAAGATCAAAGATCCAAGTGGTAGTAGGTTATTACTAACAATGAAGTCTTCTAAGTCCATAATATTTGTGCCTGCACCTAACGGTGTAATGTTCTGTAATAGGTTAAAGCCTAGAATACATGGTAATGATAGTACGATGATAACGATCGCATTAATGAGTGAGGATTTCTTTACGGATACTTTTGTTAGATCGGAACTAAAGCCAATCATATTTTGGAAGATGGCAATGACAGTAGAGAGTGCCGCAAATGCCATAAATAGGAAGAATAGTGATCCCCATAGTTGTCCTAAGAACATGTGGTTGAAGATATTTGGTAGTGTCACAAAGATGAGTTTTGGACCCTGTGATGGTTCTACGCCGAAGGCGAAACATGCTGGAAAGATAATGAATCCTGCCATGATTGCCACAAGTGTATCGAGTCCTAATACGTGTAATGCTTCACCAGTGAGTGCGTGTTTTTTATCAATATAGCTACCGAATATTGTCATTGCGCCAATACCGATACTGAGTGTAAAGAAGGATTGTCCTAGTGCTGCGAAGATAACTTTACCGATACCAACTTCTTGTATCGCTGCTAGGTTTGGCTTGAGGTAGAATTCGAGTCCTGCCTGTCCTCCTTTTAAGAAGATGGAGTTGATTCCTAGTACTACCATCAGGATGAGTAGGGCAACCATCATCTTAGAAGTGATTTTTTCTACTCCGTTTTGTAGTCCCATTGAACAGATGCCAAAACAGAGTATGACTGTAATTGCCATAAAGATAAACATTGTAAGTGGTTGGTTCATTAGACTACCGAATTGTTCACCAACTGCAGTTGCGTCTAAACCATTGAAGTCACCACGCAATGTTTTGAAGAAGTATAGTAATAACCAACCTGTTATCGTTGTGTAATACATTGCAAGTAAGTAGTTGCCACCCATACCAAACCATTTGTAGATATGCCACTTAGTTCCTTTTGGCTCTAATTCATTAAAGGCGAGAGCGATGCTTTTTTGGCTGGCTCTACCGACAGCGTATTCCATAATGATGATTGGTAGACCTAGTAATATTAAACACGCAATATAGATTAGTACGAAGGCCGCTCCACCATATTGTCCGACGATGTACGGGAATCTCCAGACGTTGCCTAAGCCGATTGCACAACCTGCGGATAATAAGATAAAGCCGAGGCGTGATGAGAGTTTTTCACGTTCCATAATGTATACCCCTTTTTATAATGCCCTTATCATACCAAATTCTTTTGGAAGTTTTATATATAAAATGTAAAAAATATGAAAAAAAGATATAGTTTTATGAAAATAATTACTATATCTTTTCAAAAATAATATTTAGTATTTATGCGGCTTTTTCAATCTTTTCGAAATTTGCGCTATTTGTTAATACGACGATAACTGTATCTGGATGATTTGCGTCTTTAATCTTAGCACGGTCGAAAGTAATTAGTTTATCACCTGCATGGATAACATCATCTTGTTTTACAAATGCTTCAAAGCCTTCGCCATTCATCTGTACTGTATCAACACCTACGTGGATGAGTACTTCTAAACCATCCTTGGATTGTAATCCAATTGCATGTTTTGTAGGGAATAGCATCATCACTGTTCCATCAAATGGCGCATATACTGTTCCTTCTGTTGGGACAATACCAACGGATTGACCCATTGCTTCACCTGCAAAGACTGGATCAGGAATTTCACTTGCAGGAATAACTTTTCCTTTTACTGGGGAAAGGACAGTGCCTTTTTCTGTTGTGATAATTGGTTCGGCTTGTGGTGCTACTGGAGAAGGAGTGGATGTTGTGGTTGTTTCTGGCTCTACACCATCATTTTCTTTCCAGAATAAGAATGTTAATACAAAGGATGTTCCACCTGCTACAAGTAGCAGGATTGTATATGTAAGTGGGTTTGATGCGATGAGGTAACCTGGAATACCAGTTACACCGTTAGCTGTTGCGCCAATGTGGAAGATAGCTCCAACTAAGGCACCGATTGCACCACCAACTGCTGCGAATACAAATGGCTTCATCAAGCGTAGGTTGACGCCGAAGATTGCCGGTTCTGTAATACCTAAGGAAGCAGAGAGTGCGGATGGGATAGCAACTGTCTTACGCTTAGCGTTCTTTGTCTTTAGACCTACAGCCAAGCAGGCACCAAACTGTGCGAAGTTTGCGGCAGACGCAATTGGCATCCATGTGTTTAATGCACCAGTGCTGAGCATACCTAACTCAATTGTGTTGTACATGTGGTGTAGTCCCATAACAACTGTGATTGGGTAAAGAGCACCCATTGCTAGAGCACCGAATGGGTTAGCAACTAGTACTGTTGCGGCGGATAATACCCAACTTTCAAGTGTTGCGAAAATTGGACCAATGACCATGAATGTAGCTAAAGCAGTTACGATTACAGTTGTAAGTGGTGTTACAAATAAGTCAATCATCTCAGGTACAATCTTGTGTAACTTGATTTCAATCTTACTCATAACCCATACTGCGATAACAACAGGAATTACATGTCCTTGGTAACCTAACTGATTGACTTGTCCAAGTGTATAGCCAAAGATGTTAATTCCCTTGCCAAATAGATACCAAACATCATATCCATTTGCGGCATTCCAACCATTTGTAAGTGCAGGGTGAACCATCATCAGTCCAATAACTGCACCTAAGAAGATATTTCCACCAAATACATGTGCTGCAGATACCGCAACAAGTACTGGTAAGAAAGCAAAGGATGTATTAGAAGCCATGTCTAAGAATGCATACCAGTCCGTAGACGCAAAGGAAGGAATTGCCTTACCTAATGCCTCTACAAGACCCATCATTAAACCTGCAGCTACGATAGCTGGTAGGATAGGTACGAATACATCACCGAGTGTTTTGATTAATTGTTTCCACCATGGCATCTGAGAAGCTGCCGCAGCTTTTACATCTTCTTTACTGCCACCAGTCACTCCACTGATCGCAATAAATTCATCGTAAACCTTATTTACAGTACCGGTACCGATAATAATCTGTAATTGTCCACTAGAATTAAATACCCCTTGAACACCCTGTACGTTTTCTAATGTCTTTACGTCAACTTTACTGTTGTCCGCAATGACGAGACGTAAGCGTGTAGCACAGTGTGCAGCACTGATAATATTTTCTTTACCACCAAGTGTTGCAAAGATTTCTTCTGCACATTTTCTATAGTTTAGTTCCATAAATGAGCCCCCTTCTTTTTTTTGTTTCATAGCTCGGTATCATTTTACAATAAAAACGAAAAAGAAAAATAGATGATTGTTGTAAAATGACACAATAGATATGTTAATACGACAAACAAAGCATAAGAATATTATCTCTTATGCTTTGTTGTCTATACGATATTGATTTGGTGTGCTACCTGTATGTTTCTTGAAGAATGTATAGAAGTAGTTAGAGTTTTCAATGCCTAGTTTTGATGAGATTTCTAACGTAGATAAATCTGTTTCAACGAGTAGTTTCTTTGCGAGTTCGACACGACTGACATTGATGTATTCTTTCATCGACATTGCATACTGTGATTTGAAAATGCGATTTAAGTACGTTGCGTTATAATCCATTGATAATGCGACGCTATCTGCAGTTAAATCAGTATCACATAAGTGTTGATCAATATAATTCTTTGCGTTAGAAATTAGATCGAGTATCTTCTCTTCTTTCATATCCGTAAGATACTGACTGTATGCATGCATGAGATGTAGAATATACTGATTAATTTCTTGGATGTCCGTGGTTGTACTCAGTTTATTTTCAAACTGATACGTTGGTAAACTTGGAATCGAAGAGATAGAACGGATGCGGTCACGTAATCCAGAATATAACTTTGTATAGAAGAATTGTAGGGAATTATAATGTAAGGATTTCATTAGATTAAACCACTCTTGGAATGTTGCGGTAATTTCTTCCTCACGTCCGTGTTCAACTGTATAGAGTAAACGTTGTTCGGTTTCTTGAATCGTAGAGAAGTTTGTCATGAAGTGTGGCATATCTGATTCACGATAGAAGAACTTCGTGGAATCGAGAATACGTAGGAAATATAGTTGTGATAATTTTTGATATGAAGTATAAACTTTTGATAGTGGTTTAGCATCGCCTAGGAATACTTTGATGTGATGCGTTTTTGCGTATTTTGATAGTGCCTCAACATCTACCTCATTTGTGATAACTGTGTAGAGGTTATTAATGGAATGTACTTCTTTCTTCTCACCGAATAGAGTGAGAATATGATTGTTCGACAAACTATCTAGAATACAGATATAAATATCTTTCGTTGTATCAAAGTCGAGGGAGTTTCTTAACAGAGGAAGTTTCTGGTTTAAGAGTAACTTGGTCAGATAATCTTGTTTGGCTTTATGAGTCGCTTCTTCCATCTTGTGTTGTTGGTCATGGATCCAAAGTGTAACTGCGTTATTAACGGAGTTTTTGGAAGAAGATTTCAGCTCAAACTTATCCATAATTTCATAAAGCGGTGTGTAGTAGTACTTATTAATAAAGTAACCTAGTATCACAATCAAGATAAAGTTGATCACAATAATCTCTAAGAATAAAGGCACATAGGAAGAGAAACGGTTGATGATACTGTTTGATTTTACCTGTTTTGCGATATAGAGATTGTAGTCTGGTTGATATGAGTAGAAGTATACATCATCATCGATGGTCTTGAAGTGACTATCATTATCAGATGTAAAATTTAGGGTTTCAATTGGAAGATATGCATCTCCTGTAGAGCTAAAATAGGTATCCTGTTCCGGAACATAGATGAATTCTGTCGCATCGGTATCTCTAAATAAGGAACGATTAAAGAGATATGTATCAATATTAACGACCATAGACACATCTGTGTCACGAATACCGGTGAATTGTAATGTATAGACCCAAACTTGATTTGGTAGTTGACGCAACTTTAATAAATGGTTGTTTGGGGAAAACGCAGATTGATCATCAAATTGGTCAAATGAAGATGAACCTGCATTGGTTGTATAT
>JABZLU010000040.1:7026-7292 GCA_015256605.1 Solobacterium sp. | reverse complement strand
CTCCATTTCTGCGCGGAGCTCTTGCTGGAGTGTTTCATCACTTAAAAATTGAGTGATTGGATACATATAACCAGAACTAATCAAAGACGTACATTGGCGTTGATCTAGACCACGCGATTGTAAATAGTATAGCTGTTCACGGTCAATTCTACCAATCGTTAAAGCATGGCTAGCCTGTACATCATTTTCATCAATCAATAACTCAGGAATAACTGTAGAACTTTGTCCATCATCAAAACACATCACGCGTGACTTCTGATGACTTT
>JABZLU010000040.1:0-7016 GCA_015256605.1 Solobacterium sp. | reverse complement strand
TTCTGAGCGAGAAGCACCCTTAACAATCTTACCTATCGCATCGATATATAATTTACCGCCATTTAGTACAACTGCGAAGTTATCGATATTCGCTAATGTACGTTGGGCAAAATTTACGATATTCTGCTTGTAGTTTTTATCAGATGCGACTAGTGACGAAGACACAAGATGACCATACGCACCTGGTTCTCTTAGAGCCATATATGTATTACGCTTCACTGGATATGGATTCACTTCACAATGAGCAACTTCAACATTTGCATTGCGTAACACTTCATGTGTCTCATCAATCTCAATCATATGCTCATTGTCATTCCAGAACAGATATTTAACTTGTGCATTAGCGTAAGCAAATGTACGAATACGTAATTTACCGCAGTTTTTGATACGTACAAACACTTCATATTCGCCCGCATCTGCACTAAAAGTTAATTCAATATCACGCTCAGTATCAATTTCAAATTGACTAAAAGAATCGCGTAATTGAATATCTGTATCAACATGAATCATTTCCATTACTTTTTAGCCTCTGCTTCTGCGGCAGTACGAACGGCACAACTACCAATTGTATTAACTGGACGATGAGCAGCCTTCTTTTCACGAGGTGCTTCAATGCCATATTCAGCGTAAATCCAGTCATAACCTTCCGTATCAATCTTACGAGCTAATTGACCATCACCTTCAAGTACAACTTTTCCATCAACAAGTACGTGCGTATATTGAGGTTCAATTAATTCGAAGAAACGATCATAGTGAGAGACAATCATTAATGACATACCTGTTTCAGCACGTAGATTGTTAATAGCATTTGCCACAATATGCATCGCATCAACGTCTAGTCCTGAGTCAATTTCATCTAACATTGCTAGAGATGGACGTAGCATCTCCATCTGTACAATTTCATTTCTCTTCTTTTCGCCACCAGAAAAACCTTCATTTAAGAAGCGGTGGGCAAGATCTTCTTTCATCTGTAAATCCTGGATTGTTTTTTCCATAGATTTAATAAATGTAAATAATGGAACCGGAGACTCACGACGAACGTTCATCGCAGCACGTAAAAAATCACTGTTAGTAACACCTGGAATCTCTTGCGGATATTGCATTGCTAAGAATAAACCAGCAACACTTCTCTCATTTACAGGCATCGCTAATACATCTTTTCCATCATATGTAATAGAACCTTTTGTTACGGTATATACAGGATTACCCATAATCGCCGCAAGTAATGTTGATTTACCATTACCATTTGGTCCCATTAAGGCGTGTACCTCATTTTCTCCAATTGTAAGGTTTACACCCTTTAAAATTTCTTTATCTTCTACTGATACGTGAAGATCTCTAATCTCTAAAGTTTTCACACAATCACCTTCATTCCGCTACCTATTGTAACATTATCTTATAAATTCTTGGTGTTACACTATCTCATTTGTGAAATTTTTTTATTTTGTGATTCTTCACACAAACTTCAGTTTACAGAAATTGCAATTAAGCCACATTTACACTATAATTAAAAAGCGTTTTTACGTATAAAACTTTAGGAGGTATTATGAGCAAATTCTTGAAAAAGAACTGGTTTGTAATGTTAGTGGTAGCAGTCTTCCTCGCTATCAGTGTGTATTACATTTACGATACAAACAAAGGAAAATTAAAAGGTAAACAAACAAACGGAGAAGATGTCGTTTATTCTATCGATGATAACGATACAACTGCTTCTGAATTCTACGAAACACTATTTAGAACAAATGGTTCAAGTGCTGAATTAACATTGTTCAAACGTGCAATCGCAGACGCTAGTATTTCTACAACAAATGAAATTAAAGACGCAGCTGCCAAGCAAGCTGAATCCATTATCGCTAACTACAAGAACTCATATGGCAATAACTATGAAGCTAAGTTACTCAGCGATATGTCATCAACTGGTTATACAGATTTAGAAGAATACTTAATTCAACAACAAAAAGTAAATCAGTTAACAGCTGAATACGCAAAGCAGCATTTCGATGAATTAAAGATTCGTCAAGTATCTTATATCTTGATTAAGTTTACAGATAGAAACAACCCTACTGCCGAACCTACAGAAGATGAAGCAGCTAGAATGAAAGCTGTTGATGATGAATTAGCAGCTGGTGATGATTTCGCTACAGTCGCTTCCAAGCATAGTGAAGATACATCAACATCTGTTAACGGTGGTGTATTGGGTGTTATCGATAAGAACACATCTACATTGGATGCTGCGTTCTTAGAAGCATCCCTCGCCCTCAACGAAGGTGAAGTAAGTAAGTGGGTACGTTCTTCTAACTTTGGTTATTTCAAGATTATCGCGAATGCTACAACACAAGCTAAGCTTGAAGAAGTTGCTGGAGATAATCCTTACTTAACATTAGTTCAAAATTACGATACAACTCTTTCAAACCAGGCCCTATGGTCAAAGGCTGAAGAATTAGGTATTGATTTCAAGGGTAACGATGAACTTGAAAACTCAATTAAGAAAGCTATGGGTATTAAGACAGAAAGTGAGGAAACAAAATAATGACAAAGTTTAAGAAACTTACTGCCGTTGTTTGTACTGCTATCCTCTTATCTGGATTAACTGGATGTAGTGATGCAGTTGCAAAATTAAAAGATAGCAACGAAGTAATCTTCTCCATTGGTAAGAAGAATATTACAAAAGGTGATGTATTCACATTAATGAAGCAAAACGCTGGCGCAACTACTGCTGTAAATGAAGCTAGTAAAGCCATTGCCGTAGCAGAAATTGAAGTTACAGATAAGATGCAAAAAGAAGCAGAACAAAGCCTTGCAAACTATAAGTCTATGTATGGCGATACATTTGCTTCCTATATGAAGAATAACAACTTGGATGAAGAATCATACTTGAAGGAATACCTTATCCCTTCTCTTCAAGCTAAGGAACTAACTAAAAAGTATATCGATGAAAACTTCGATTCTCTAGTAGATACATACAAGCCAGTAAAAGCTACAGTATTAACTTTCACTGCTCAAGCGGATGCAGATGCAGCATTAGCTGACCTCAAAGGTGGTAACACTGATTTTGCAGCTGTATCTACAGCACACAATGGAACAGGTACTCCTGTATCACAGATTTACACAACTGAGTCATCTGACTTAGATGCATTAGTACGTACAATCATCACCTCAAATAAACCAAGCGATCCTTGGACAGAGTCACCTGCAAGTGATGGTGCGAAGTTCTATGTCATCAAGGTTGATGAGAATGATGCTTCAAAGATAAAGGATGATGTAGATACAGCACTACAGAAGATTAATCAGGTTTCTGCAGACGCATCAACATACTTCTTCAAGAAGCACAACTTCCACATCTACGACAAGACTATCTACGATTCCGTTAAGGACAAGTATCCAGATATTCTCGTACAAGATATGAAATAAAAGTCGCAAAATTATGCGACTTTTTTTACAATATAATAGATATATAGAAATGAGAGGAAATTAGAATGTGTATATTTTGCGATATTATCGATCATAAGATCCCATCAAAAGTCGTCTACGAAGATGACAATGTTCTAGCAATACTTGATATCTCACAGGTAACCTACGGTCATACAATTGTGATGCCGAAGAAACATGTAGCGAATATCTTAGAGGCAGATACAGAGACCGTAAAACAGTGTGCTGAAGTTATCTCTAACTTGTCTAAGAAAATTGTCCATGCCACAAAAGCTGAAGGATGTAATATCTTAAATAACTGTGGTGAAGTTGCTGGACAAACAGTACACCACCTACACTTCCATATTATTCCACGCTACAGTGTAGATGATGCATGTCAATTCATCTTCAACAAATCAAAACCACAAGACTTAGATGAAGTACTTAAAACGATTAAAGAGGCTTAATGGCCTCTTTTCATTTTGTGTTAAGAATTTAATGAATTTGTGTAAAAAAGAGTACTATCATTGCAATAAAAACAATGATATATATTAAAAATTCAACAATACCAGATTTCTTCGAGTGATATCCTCTTCTAATAGAACTACTATCAGATGTTTGTATCGATGCATGTCTAGTTAATGTTTGTTGTTTACGAATGCATGCTAGAGGGTCTTCTTGTTTTAATATTAAATCGAAGAAATATTCGATTTCATCAATATCTTCCTCAGTACAATCTGAACATTCCGTATTGTGAACTAAATCATTTCGTAATCGACGTTGATATTTTAATCTCGAATAGAAATTTCGCCAATCTTGTTTCGAATTAATTCTAGAAATTACCCTATCCATTTGATTGATGTATTCTGTAACACCATCTTTGCTTCTAAACATATCTCTACATAATTGATCTAATCTTTTATAAGACTCTAAATAGTCTATTGCACACTCATTCATAATGTCACCTTTAAAATTATAAATTTTGTAAATACTATAGATGAATGAATCACTTACGGAATATACATTGTCGCAAAAACATTATATATCAGCTCAGTATATTAATACAGTCAACCATATAAAAAAATCCCCATAATCATGAGGACTTCTTGAATATTAAATATGTAAAATTGTCTTACTTTACATTCAGACGTTTTAGCATTGCATCATGTGCTGCATTCTCTAGTGTATCTTGTAATGGTTCTAGTTGATCTACAGTATATCTACGATTTAAACCACGTAGAATGACTTCATCAGCGATTGCTGGGTTTTTTGGTAAAAGTGGTCCATGCATGTAGGTTGCGATTGTTTGTGCATCCATATAGCCTTCATATTCACCTTTGTATGTATTTCCATGTCCAACTATCACTTTTCCAAATGGATTGGATACAGCTTTGGTTTGACCACCATGATTTTCAAATCCTACAACAGTAACCTCTTTATCATGAATATTCGCTTTAACAACAATATTACCAATGCAGCGATGATCACGGTCACTACTTTCCGTATAGTAGTCATAGATACCTAAACCATCAATCTTTTGTCCATCCTGGTCTAAGTAATATTGACCAAATAATTGATACCCACCACAAATTAACAAGAATGCTGTACCACTTTCTTTTGCCTTTAAGATGGATTCTTTGCGTGCTAGTAAATCTTTATAGATAAGTGTCTGTTCTTTATCTGCACCACCACCCAAAAAGAATATATCATAATCTTCAATATTTCTTTCTTCTTGTAATGTACAAGTATCAACAACAACATTTATACCACGCTTACTTGCGCGATAGCGTAAAGTTTCAATATTACCTTTATCTCCATAAAGGTCCATGAGGTCATGATACATCCATAAAATCTTTAATTCCATGATTATCTCGCCTCCTTCTTTAAGATGCTACGCACAACATGCAAGGCAGTATAAGTAGAGAGAATATAACTATCTCTATCTGCTTTATCTAAATATTTGATTGCTTCTTCGAAGTTTTCAATGACTTGAATATGGTCTTCTAAACCTTCATACTTCAAGCGCAAAGCCATGTCATAAGCACGTGTTCCCGAACATACTATAGTATGAATATTCTCTTTATTAAGTCGTTCAAAATGTGCATCCCAGATCCAACTAACATCCCTACCATCTTGGTCATTATCATTCAAGAAGATAGCGATATTTTTACCACCTTCTTGGTTTACGATATACTTCATTACTTCATTAGCACCAGTTGGATTTTTGATAAGATTTAATACACATGGCTTACTGAGTGCAAACACCTCATTACGCCCTTCCTTCATAGAAAACGTTTTAAATACTGTGTTCGCCGCTTGTAAATCTAAGCCTAACAAACGCATCACTGTTAATACAACTGCACAATTATAGATTGCATAAATTGTATTCATGAAAGAATGATACTTTCTACCATCAACAGTGAATGTCTGATTTTGATAATCAATTTCAGAGACATATGTATATGGTGTAATCTTTCCGAATCCGCAGGATGGACAAGCAAATCTTCCAATATGTGAATATTGGTAATAATCATAGACAAGGCGTGCTCCACAATGTGGGCAGAACTTACCCTCACTCGCTTCATTCGTGGTCTTTTGTGATACTTCATTCTGTCCAACAGAGAAGTAGTGTACTTTTGCTTTCTTTGCATTTTGCGCAATACGTACTACATTAGGGTCATCTCCATTCATAATGAGATCTCCCTCAAAGTCTTCTGTAACTTCTTCAATCTTACGGATAATTGTTTCCATCTCTCCTGCACGATCTAACTGATCGCGAAAGAAATTATTTACTACAAGTGCCGTAGGTCTTAATGCCTTAAATTGACGATATAATGTTAACTCATCCACTTCAATAACAGCTACATCGGCTTGGACATTAAAATTTGCATCAGAGTTCCCTGCTAGTAATGTAGCGATACCAACATTTAAGTTATCACCACGACTATTGTTAATCACTTTTAAACCTGCTTGCATGATTGATTTTGCAATAAGGTTTGATGTAGTTGTCTTACCGTTTGTCCCTGTTACAAGAATCACATGTTTAGGCATGTGGAATTTCTCAATGAAGTGAGAATCCATTTTTAGTGCTAATCGTCCTGGCAAGGAACCACCACGACCTACTGCAGTTAATGCTTTACGAACAATTTGAACTGCTACTAAACGTAAATCCATGTTTATTCCTTTCCTTTCGGTTTATAGAATTGACGATTCTCTAACGCAAATAGTTTTGGTGTCCATGTCCCTGGCTTGATTGATGAGAAAGCCTGACTCAACATATTCAAACGTGCATCTAAGTTATCTACCAAATATAAAACTTCAGCTTCTTGAAGTTTTGGTAATACTGGAGATCCAAATTCCATCTTTCCATGATGTGAAAGAATCATATGATGTAACATGATTGTCTCTTCACAGTCTTCTAGATGTTCCTTAGCAGCCACTTCTGTTAACCAACCATTCGCAATGGAGATGTGTCCTTCTAGTTTTCCTTCTAATGTATATTCCGTCGCAATCGCTCCACTCATCTCTGCTGTCTTACCAATATCATGTATTAACGCACCTGAAACTAATAAGTCATAATCCAATTGTGGATAGTGCTTACATAGCAT